>NZ_JBSHKH010000001.1:0-180872 GCF_053643595.1 Streptomyces sp. NPDC055506
GTACCGAAACAGACGGCCGCACCAAGGGCGCACACCATTCCAAAGATCACAAAACTGCGCCGAACGACTGACGCGGACGTCGGCAGCGCCGAACGGACCTCGCAGGACAAAGGGCCCCGGCGAACGCGGATCGGACGCCGGCTCGAAAACGGGCACGGGCTCAGGGACGGGCGCCGGCTCAGGGGCGGGCGCCAGCTCGGGAACGGGGCCGGGCTCGGGAAGGGGCGGAGACTCCGGTACGGGCTCCGGCACGGGCGAGGGCTCGGCGGGGAACGCAGGTACGTCGGGCAAGGAGAACGCCGGCAGCGGCCGGGCGGGCGGCGGCAAGGGCGGCGAGTAGCCCCGCACCCCTTCGCCGGCCGGGCCGGCGCATCACCGCAGCAACCACGCCGTGCTGCCCGACGGCAGCCCCGCCGTCGGTGACCCGGACCTGCTCCTGGCCGCCGGTACGACGGTGTCCACGGCCGGTTCCAAAGCACACTTCGACGACTGACGGTCCGTGATCGCATGCCTCCACCGCCGACATGGTGGTGGCCGGGCTGCACGACGCGGCGGAGCCCTCCGCGTGGCTGACCGCAGACCCGTCAGGCACTGTTCGGGATGCTCTACTCGTCCTCCGCGCGCTGGACCAACGATCCGCGCAACGCGGACCGGGCCCGCCCGAAGCCGTGGCAGTTGAGTGCCTCGACACCGAGCACGCCTGGGAGCTGGTTCTGGTACCGGACGGTGTCGGCACATCGGTGCACGACTACGTCGCCGCGGCCGGACTGGCGTACGCCGCCTTCGACTTCACCGAGGACAAGGACGGCCTCTGGTGGTTCCTGGAGTGCAACCAGAGCGGCCAGTACGGCTTCATCGAGCTGGAAACCGGCCAGCCGATCTCGGAGGCGGTGGCCCTATGGCTGTCCCGCCGGGACGACCGCTGCGGACACCGGCGGTTCAGATCGGCTCGGGCCACGGCCCCCGGTACCTGTTCCTGTGCGCCCGCCGCGAAGGCGACAGCACAGTCGTGGCTGCCCTGATGGGAGATGGGGCGGGATGCTCAACAGGTCAGGCGCCGAGGATTGCTTATCGGGGTACGGGTCGCAGGTCATCGGGCTGCCGAAGGACTTGCGCGGGCGACCGGTGGTGATCGAGGCGTGGGGCTGGATCGTCAGCTTGGGTTCCGAGGTTGCCTGCGTGACCGAGCCCGGGGGCGGGCCACGCAGGAACGGGCCTTGGGAAGGGCCACCCCGCAGATGGGCCTATCTTGGCCCGCATGCAGTCATACACGATCGGCCAGGCAGCCCGGCTGCTCGGCGTGAGTCCGGACACCGCGCGGCGGTGGGCGGACGCTGGGCGAGTGGCGACGCACCGCGACGAGGGCGGGAAGCGGCTCATCGACGGGAAGGACCTGGCCGCGTTCTCCGTGGAGCTCGCCAAGGGCGGGAACGGGGAGGAGGACGCCTCCTACACCTCCGTGCGCAACGCCTTCCCCGGTATCGTCACCGCGATCAAGCTCGGTGACGTGGCAGCCCAGGTGGAAATCCAGGCGGGTCCCCATCGGCTGGTGTCGCTGCTCACCCGGGAAGCGGTCGAGGAGCTGGGCCTGGAGGTCGGTATGGAGGCCACCGCCCGGGTGAAGTCGACGAACGTGCACATCGACCGCGTCTGAGCGAAACCGGCGGTGGCCTCCACAGTTCACTTGTTCACTGAGTAGGAGTGGGCGCCCGTGCCGGCCAAGGGCGCGGTCCACGGTATCCCGGTCGACGGTCTTCGCGGCCAGGTCGAGGGCGGCATCGCCCAGGACCTCGGCGCCACCCTCTTCGAGCACGTCCGCGTCGACGAACGCGGCGAGGTCGAGACAGCCGCCTTCCGCCGCTACCGGCTCCCCAAGTATGCCGACATCCCGCGCACCGAGGTCCACTTCGGGTCAGGCGCTGAAGTCATTCCTGACGAGGGTGGTGAACGAGGTTGCTGACGCCTCCTGCTGCATGTCGACTGCGGGAGCCGCACCGCTGACCGAGGGGAGCCTGAGCGCCTTGACCTCGGAGGCGGGGAAGTCCTCCCGGGCCAGGCCGAGCGTCACGTGGGGCCAGAAGCCGTCCTCCACGATGTTCAGGTGCTGAGTGATGTCCTGCTGGATGCGGGCCAACTCGGGGCTGTGTTCGACACCGAGGCGGACCTGTTCCCCCATTTGCACGGTGGCCTCGTCGTACCGGTAGGACGGGTTCTTGCGCAGGGTCCAGCTGCCGTGGCGTACCTCGCCGGTCAGGCGGACGGCAGGTGCGGACCACACTCCTTCGCTGATGAAGGAGCGTGCGTCGGCCAGTTTCCGGTCGTCGGCGCCGTGCAGGAAACCCAGGGTGATGTGGATGTGCTCCGGGTACTGCGGGTCGACGCGGTCCTGGAACTCGCGTTGCAGGTCGACCAGAGCGTCGACCAGCTCGGACGGGACCCTCAGGCAGATGAACGCGTTCGTCGTCCGACCACTCGCCATTGCTTTCCTCCGTGTTGGCTGTCCGCGCCCACAGCCGATTGCCGCCCGTGGGCGATCTCGTCACCTCGGCGGGCTTCCGCATGACTGAGGCGGACGAATGTCCCTCCAAGAAACCAGCCCCGCCGCCCCCGCGCACCTCGGGCTGTCACGCTTGGTGATGAGCCCCGCCCGCTGGCGGACATTCCCCTGTGGAATGGCGCGTCGGCCCACGTAGCCCCGGGCCGAACGGGTTGGACGATGCCATCCGCGAGCGCCGCGCCGTGCAGGAACGCGGGGCGATGGCCGCCCACGGGGTGGGCGGTCGTGCCGTCCCAGGTGACCGGGATCAGGCGGGTGCGGCCCGGGGCCGTGCGGAAAAGGGTGTGGTGACCGTCCGTGCCGTGTACGGCGATCAGGAAGCGCAGGCGGTCCTTGCGGCGGGCGGGGTCGAAGACGGGGCCCGCGTTCCATGAGCACGTCGTGCAGGAGAGGCCTGGGCACCGTCAGGCGGGTCAGTCGGTCCAGGTCCCCCATGAGGGCGAGTTCCGCCGCGGGTCCCGCGGCCGTGCGGGCAGCTGCGCGGGTCTGGCTCACTGGCTGCCACCTGCCGGATGACCGTACCCGGGTTGCGGTCCCGTACAAACGCACATGCCATGCCAACGCATGGAGGGCCCGGCTCATGCGATATGACAGGAGACTTTCGCCTTGCATCTGCGGCAGTATGATCGGCGTATGCACACCTACCGATCGGGGATGCTGCCGTCACCGACGTGACCTTCGGGGACGTCTCCGCACAGGTGGAGATCCAGGCCAGGTCGTTCGTCTTCAAGGCGTAGTCGTGTCCGTCAGGACCAGAGGGAGTGGACCCGTGATGACCCGTACCGTGCGCCGGACCCGCCGGACCCGCCGGATGCTGCAGGTGACCGGCGCAGGTGCCGCCGCGCTGCTGGCCCTGAGCGCCTGCTCGTCCTCCGACGACTCCTCGGCGGCGTCGGGCTCCTCGGCCTCGGGCTCCGGCTCGCCGAAGCTGTCCGGAGACGTGACCGTCTTCGCCGCCGCCTCGCTGAAGGAGAGCTTCACGACGCTGGGCAAGGAGTTCGAGAAGGCCCACCCCGGCACCAAGGTCGACTTCAGCTTCGGCGGCAGCGACTCACTGGCCGCGAGCATCACCGGCGGCGCCCCGGCCGACGTGTTCGCCTCCGCCAGCCCCAAGACGATGAAGATCGTCACGGACGCCGGAGACGCCTCCGGCACGCCCGCCACCTTCGTGCGCAACCAGTTGGAGATCGCCACCCTGCCGGGCAACCCCGGCAAGGTCTCTTCCCTGAAGGACCTCACCGACTCGGACCTGAAGGTCGTGCTGTGCGACAAGGCGGTGCCGTGCGGCGCCGCCGCCCAGAAGGCCCTCGACGCGAGCAGGCTGAAGCTCACCCCGGTCTCCTACGAGGAGGACGTCAAGTCCGCCCTCAACAAGGTGGTCCTGAAGGAAGCCGACGCGGCCGTCGTCTACAAGACCGATGTGAAGGCGGCGGGTGACAAGGTGGAAGGCGTGGAGTTCCCCGAGTCCGCCGACGCTGTCAACGACTACCCCATCACCCTCCTCAAGAGCTCGGAGAACACCGAGACCGCCAAGGCGTTCATGGAGCTGGTGCAGTCCCCCGAAGGCCAGAAGGTCCTGAACGAGGCCGGGTTCCTCAAGCCATGACATCTCCCTCCCTGGACAAGGCCGACGCCGCGGACACCCTCGCCCGTGGCCCGCGGCGCCGCCGCGTCCTCGGGGGCGTTCGCGGGCGCGCCCCGCTGCCCCTCCTCCTGCCCGCGCTGATCGGCCTGGCCTTCCTGGTCCTGCCGCTCGTCGCCCTGCTGATCAGGGCCCCCTGGCGCAGCATGCCCGACCTGCTGACCAGCACCGAAGTGTGGCAGGCCCTTCAGCTGTCCCTGGTCTGCGCGACGGCGGCGACCGCGGTGAGTCTGGTGATCGGGGTGCCGCTGGCCTGGCTGCTGGCGCGCGTCGAGTTCCCCGGGCGCGGTCTCGTACGGGCCCTCGTCACCCTCCCGCTCGTGCTGCCGCCCGTGGTCGGTGGTGTTGCCCTCTTGATGGCACTGGGCCGGAACGGGGTCGTAGGGAAGTGGCTGGACTCGTGGTTCGGGATCACGCTGCCCTTCACGACCACCGGGGTCGTGATCGCGGAGGCCTTCGTGGCGATGCCGTTTCTCGTCATCAGCGTGGAGGGCACGCTGCGCGCCGCCGACCCGCGCTACGAGGAGGCGGCCACGACGCTGGGGGCCTCCCGCTTCACCGCGTTCCGCCGCGTCACCCTGCCGCTCATCGCTCCCGGTATCGCGGCGGGCGCCGTCCTGGCCTGGGCCCGGGCACTCGGCGAGTTCGGCGCGACCATCACCTTCGCCGGCAACTTCCCAGGCCGCACCCAGACGATGCCGCTCGCCGTCTACCTGGCCCTGCAGAACGATCCGGAGGCGGCGATCGCCCTCAGCCTGGTGTTGCTGGCCGTATCCATCGCCGTACTCGCCGGTCTGCGCGACCGCTGGATGACCGCCTCATGACCCACCTCGAGAACACCGCCGCCGCTGCTGCTCCCGACCCGGCCGGTGAGGGGCTCGATGCCCGGCTCGTGGTCGAGCGCGGCTCCTTCCGTCTCGACGTCACGCTGACGGCAGCCCCGGGTGACGTCGTCGCCCTGCTCGGCCCCAACGGTGCGGGCAAGACCACGGCCCTGCGGGCACTGGCCGGCCTCGTTCCCCTCACCGGCGGCCATCTCCACCTGGACGGCGAGGACTTGGACCGTACGCCCCCGGAAGCCCGGCCGGTCGGGGTCGTCTTCCAGGACTATCTGCTCTTCCCCCATCTGTCCGCCCTGGACAACGTGGCCTTCGGGCCGCGCTGTCACGGGGCGACGAAGGCGGAGGCCCGAGCCCAGGCCGCCGGATGGCTGGAGCGCCTGGGCCTGGCCGAGCACGGCTCCGCGAAGCCCCGACGTCTCTCCGGCGGGCAGGCTCAGCGCGTCGCCCTCGCCCGCGCCCTGGCCACCCACCCCCGTCTGCTCCTCCTCGACGAGCCGCTCGCCGCCCTCGACGCCCGTACGCGCCTCGACGTCCGCGCCCAGCTCCGCCGTCATCTGGCCGATTTCGAGGCCGTCGCCGTCCTCGTCACTCACGACCCGCTCGACGCCATGGTTCTCGCCGACCATCTGGTCGTCATCGAGGACGGCCACATCGTCCAGCGGGGCACCCCCGCCGACATCGCACGCCGTCCACGCACCGATTACATCGCCCACCTGGTCGGCCTCAACCTCTACCGGGGCGAGGCCGAAGGACACGTGGTCCACGCCGACGGGGGTTCGACGGTCACCACCACGGAGGACCTCACCGGTCCGGTCTTCGTCGCCTTCCCCCCGAGCGCGGTGACCCTCTACCAGGACCGCCCCAGCGGCGCGAGTGCCCGCAACCTGTGGCGCTGCGAGGTGTCCGGCATGGAGACGCACGGCGACCAGATCCGCGTCGCGCTCACCGGCGAACTCCCCCTGGCCGCCGATCTCACCACAGTGGCCGCTGCCGAACTCGACCTCCGCCCCGGAGCCACGGTCTGGGCAACCGTCAAGGCTGCTCAGACGCACGCGTATCCGGCCTGAGGAGTCGGAGAGCGGATTGCATGGTTTACCGGCCTGAGATCCGGCGTGCCGCCTCCCGGGCAGGGCGTCCGGCGCCGATGAGGGTGGCGGAGGCTGGGCCGGTCCAGTCGCCGTAGCCGAGCAGGTGCAGGCGTGGCTCGTCCCGCGCGCTGGTGCCTTCCATGGCGATGTGGCCGCGTCTGCCACGCAGTCGGAGCGGTGCGAGGTGGGACAGGGCGGGCCGGAAGCCCGTGCACCAAATGATCGCGTCGGCCTCGGCGCGGGTGCCGTCGGCCCACTCGACCCCGCCGGGGATGAGGCGGGAGAACATCGGGCCGGCCTTGAGCAGTCCGCGGTCGCGGGCTTCGCGTACGGGCGGGACGGCGACGATGTCCCCGAGTGAGGCGACGCCGCCGGTGTCGGTGCGGCCCTCGTCGAGGGCGCGACGGCGGGCGGTGGCGGCGTCGAACAGGGCCCGGCCGTCGATGTCGTCGGCCAGGAAGCGGGGCGGGCGCTGGGTGACCCAGGTCAGCTGGGTGTCGTGGGCGAGGTCGGCGGCGATCTGGGCGCCGGAGTTGCCGCCGCCGACCACGATCACCCGGCGGCCGGTGAAGTCCTGCGGTCGCCGGTAGTCGACGGTGTGCAGTTGGCGGCCTTCGAAAGCCGAGCCCCCGGGTACAGCGGGGTGGAAGGGCCGCCACCAGGTGCCGGTGGCGCTGATCACCGCTCGGGCGTGCCAGGTGCCCGAGTCCGTCTCCACGCGCAGGAGTCGGCCGTCCCGGTGCACGCCGTTCACCCGTACCGGCCTCTCCACCGGTAGCTCGTAGCGCTTTTCGTACTCGCGCAGGTAGGCGACCACGTGCTCGGCGTCCGGGTACTCCTGGCCCGGCTGCGGTGGCATCAGCCGCCCCGGCAGGGACGAGAAGGCGGCCGGGGAGAACAAGTGCAGCGAGTCCCAGGCGTGTTGCCAGGCGCCGCCCGGCCCGGCCTGGGCGTCGAGGATGACGAAGTCCAGGCCGAGGCGGCGCAGGTGGTAGCCGGCGGCGAGCCCGGCCTGGCCGCCGCCGACGATCACCACCTGCGTGTGCCGGTCGTCCGTCACGAGGTGCGCACCATGCCGGTGCGGTCCAGGCAGTGCATCAGCTCTCCTGCGGTGCCGCCGTCAGCTGCCGACCCGTTCCGAACTTCCGCCGCCAGGCCAGCGATACGTACACCAGAGCCACCAGTACCGGGACCTCGATCAGCGGGCCGACGACGCCCGACAGGGCCTGGCCGGAGGTGACGCCGAAGGTGGCGATGGCGACCGCGATGGCCAGCTCGAAGTTGTTGCCGGCCGCCGTGAACGCGAGCGTGGCGGTGCGGTCGTAGGCGAGGCCGATGACCTTGCCGAGGGCGAAGGTGCCGAACCACATCACGGCGAAGTACACCAGCAGCGGCAGCGCGATGCGGGCGACGTCGAGCGGCTGCGAGGTGATCGTCTTCCCCTGGAGGGCGAAGAGGATGACGATCGTGAAGAGCAGGCCGTACAGGGCCCAGGGGCCGATCTTCGGGAGGAAGCCGGACTCGTACTTCTCGCGGCCGAGCTTCTGTTCGCCGATGCGGCGGGTGAGGAACCCGGCCAGCAGCGGGATGCCGAGGAAGATGACGACGTTCAGGGCGATCTTCCACATGGAGATGTCGAGGTGTTCACCGTTGCCCAGGCCCAGCCAACCGGGCAGCAGATCGAGGTAGAACCAGCCGAGCAGGCCGAACGCCAGGACCTGGAAGACCGAGTTCAGAGCCACGAGTACGGCGGCGGCTTCGCGGTCGCCGCAGGCGAGGTCGTTCCAGATGATGACCATCGCGATGCAGCGGGCGAGGCCGACGATGATCAGGCCGGTGCGGTACTCGGGCAGGTCCGGCAGGAAGATCCAGGCCAACGCGAACATGACCGCCGGGCCGACGATCCAGTTGATGACCAGCGACGAGACCATGAGCGGCTTGTCACCGGTGACGGCGTCGAGCTTGTCGTAGCGGACCTTGGCCAGGACCGGGTACATCATGATCAGCAGGCCGATGGCGATCGGCAGGGAGATGCCGCCGATCTCGACCTTTGCCAAGGCGTCGTTCAGCCCGGGGATGGCGCGGCCCAGGCCGAGGCCGATGGCCATGGCGAGCAGGATCCACACGGCGAGGAAGCGGTCGAGCGTCGAGAGCTTCGCGACGACCGAGGGCTCCTCGGCGGTCGCGGATGCTTCGGTGCGGGTCACGGGCAGGCCCTCTTGTTGTCGGCGGCGTGGCGAGCGGACTCGGCCAGGTCGTTGAACCGGCCGGCGAGCTGGGCGATGACGTCCGGGCGGAGCCGGTAGTAGGTGTACCGGCCGCACGGCTCCGTTTCGACGACCCCGGCCTCGCGCAACACCTTCAGGTGGTTGGAGAGGTTGGTCTGCCGGGCACCGGTCTCCTCCACCAGGTGGGTGGTGCAGAGCGTCTCTTTGGCCAGCAAGGTCACGATTTGGAGCCTGAGCGGGTCGGCCAGAACCCGGATCAGATCAGTGTCGACTGACGTCAGCATGGGCTGATACTGTCACATCACTCCGAGCTGATACCAGCCGGGGCTGATACCTGGGACCCGTATCCCTCCGCCCCGAAGGGGGTTCCCGTGACCGCATCCCCTCCTCCTGTCCTGCCTGATGAGCGTCTGGCGTCGGGCATCGCCCGTCTCGCCCTGCGCTACCGCGGGCGCTTCTCCCCGGAGACCATCCAGCGCCTGGTCACCGACTCCTACGAGCGTCTCGCCGAGCACGCCCGTATCCGCACCCACCTGGTCGTGCTGGCCGAGCACCTGGCCACCGAGCGGCTGGACGCACTCGCGCACATCGAGGGCGCACCGGGCTGTGGTCTGCCACGGGTGCTGTTCGTGTGCAGCCACAACGCGGGCCGCTCGCAGATGGCCGCCGCCCTGCTCGCACACCGCGCGGGCGGACACGTCGTCGTCTCCTCGGCGGGCACGCGCCCGGCCGCTGAGGTCGAGCCGGTCGTCACCCAGGTGCTGACCGAGGCGGGCGTGGACCTCACGGACGCGTTCCCCAAGCCGCTGACCGACGAGGTCGTGCAGGCCGCCGACATCGTCATCACCATGGGGTGCGGGGACGCCTGCCCCGTCCTGCCCGGCCGCCGCTACCTGGACTGGCCGGTCACCGACCCCGAGGGCGCCCCGATCGCCGTCGTCCGCGGCATCCGCGACGAGATCGACGCCCACATCACCGAACTGCTCGCCTCCCTGCCGAGCACCTGAATCCGCACCCGCACCACCTGCAAGAACCACTCACGAAGGAAGAACCGATGTCCTCCAGCCCGCTCGCCTCCGTGCTGTTCGTCTGCGTCCACAACGCCGGACGCTCGCAGATGGCTGCCGGATTCCTCTCCCACCTCGCGGGCGACCGGATCGAGGTCCGCTCCGCCGGCTCCATCCCGGGCGACCAGGTCAACCCCTCCGCCGTCGAGGCCATGAAGGAGGTCGGAGTCGACATCGCCGGCGCCAAGCCGAAGATCCTCACCACCGAGGCCGTCCAGGCGTCCGACTACGTCATCACCATGGGCTGCGGCGACGCCTGCCCGATCTTCCCCGGCAAGAAGTACCTCGACTGGGCCCTGGAAGACCCGGCCGGCAAGGGCGTCGACGCCGTCCGCCCCATCCGCGACGAGATCAAGACCCGCATCGAGGCCCTGATCGCCGAGATCGACGCCAAGCAGCGGGCGTGACCCAGTCACCGACCCCGGGATACGCGAGGTCATCGTCATCGGCTCCGGCCCCGCCGGATACACCGCCGCCCTCCGACGTCGAGAACTTCCCCGGCTTCCCCAAGGGCATCGACGGCCCGGACCTGATGCTGAACATGCGGGCTCAGGCCGAGAGGTTCGGCGCCGAGATCGTCGAGGACGACATCGTCTCCGTCGACCTCACCGGTGAGGTCATAGGGAGTCACCGACTCCGCGGGGACCGTCCACCGGGCCAGGGCGGTGATCGTCGCGACCGGCTCCGGCTACCGCAAGCTCGGCCTGCCCAAGGAGGACGAGCCGTCCGGCCGTGGTGTGTCCTGGTGCGCGACCTGCGACGGCTTCTTCTTCCGTCGGCCACAACCCGCGCACGGAACTGTTCAGGGACCAGTTGGACCTGGCCATCACCGCCGCCGCGAGCGACTGCGCGACCGTGCTGGACGCGGAGCGGTATCTCGCGGCACTCGCCGATGCGGGCGCGAGCGGCTCCCCCGCCGTGGACGAGCCGGTCGCGGCCACCGTCTGACGCCCCACTCGCAGGGCAGCCGCATCCGGAACCACATCCGGACTCCGTTCGCGGCACACGTCAGGGTGGCCTCGGCCCCCTCTGTCCCGCCTCGCCCCGCTCGAACTGCGGCCCGGGTACCCGAGGACGCCGTCTCCCGGGGGACCCACCACATGTCATTCGTGACGGGCGAGTTTGACCGCCGAGACGAGCAGGATGACGGCCAGCACGGGGATGAGCACCAGGTCCGAGAACACACCGAGCAGCAACCCGCCCAGCACCGCACCGGCGACGGAGCCTGCGGCCATGACCAGGGTGAAGCGGAGGTTCATGCCGAGTACGGCGAAGCTGCCGTCACGGCTGTAGCGGGCGAAGGCGACCAGCATCGTCGGCAGCGACACCAGCAGGGAGAGGCTTCCCGCGATCTTGATGTCCTCGCCGAAGAGCAGCACGATCGTCGGGATCAGCAGTTCGCCTCCGGCCACGCCCATGATCGCCGCGACCACCCCGATGCCGAACCCGGCCACGACCCCGCAGGGCACCTGAGCCCACAGCGGCAGCGAGAGCGAGTCGAGGGTGGTGATGTGTGTGACCACCAGGGCGGCCGCCATGAGCACCATCAGAGCGGACAGCACCTTGTAGAGGGTGGCGCTGCGCATGCGCACCGCCCAGGTCGCTCCCGCCCAGGCCCCCAGGAGACTGCCGGCCAGCAAGTTGACCGCGACAGGCCAGCGTGCGGCCACCTCGGAGGCCGGGATCGCCACCAGCCGGGCGGGCAGAGCCACCAGGACCACGACCAGGCTCATCGCCTTGTTCAGGATGACGGCCGAGAGCGCGGCGAACCCGAAGAGGCCGATGAGCAGCGGCAGGCGGAACTCCGCACCGCCCAGCCCGATCATCCCGCCCAGAACGCCGATGGACGCTCCCGCACCGAACACCACAGGTGCTGAGTGCGTCGAGCGGAGGGGAACGAGGTTTTCGTCAGTCGCCACGACGGGCATCCTCGCTGGTGGCTGCCCAAGCCGCTACGGCCCACCCCCATCGTCGGGCAACTGCTCGCCGCACACTGCGCAAGACAGTCAGGCGACGGCCGGCGCGATGGTCAGCAGCTTGCCCATCGCGGCCAGCACGGACGGCTCGACGCGGTAGTAGACCCAGGTGCCGCGCCGCTCGGAGGTCAACAGCCCGGCCTCCTTCAGCTTCTTCAGGTGGTGGCTCACCGTCGGCTGGGAGACGCCGACATCGGAGATGTCGCACACGCACGCCTCGCCGCTCGCGTGTGAGGCCACCGCCGAGAACAGTCGCAGCCGCACCGGGTCGCCCAGAGCCTTGAACATCCGCGCGGCCGTTTCGGCCTCATCGGCGGTGAACGGGCGCTCGGTGAGGGGCGGGCAGCACGGCGCCACGGTCCCGGAAACCTCGGGTTCCAGCAGCGGCAGCACCTTCGTATTCGACATGCATCTATGTTGACACACGTCGAACCAGGTCGGCGAGGGCCGAGCCGGCGCTCCGAGCACCACGAAGTCAACGTGCTCCACTCGCTCCCCAATTCGACATCTGTCTATGTTGACGGCCATCGAATCAAGTGCCATGCTGGCCATGCAAGCCATCGACGAATGTCGAAGCAAAGGGGAATCTCGTGGCCGTGCCCATCAACAGCGTGCCCACCACCGACCAGCTGCCCGTCGTGGTCATCGGGGCCGGTCCGATCGGATTGGCCGCCGCGGCTCACCTCGTCGAGCGCGGCCTTGAGCCGCTGGTCCTGGAGGCCGGACCGTCGGCCGGCACCGCCGTGCGCGGGTGGGCGCACGTGCGGCTGTTCTCGCCCTGGTCGGAGATCACCGACCCGGCCGCCGAGAAGCTCCTGGCCCCGACCGGCTGGACCCGCCCCGACGGCTCCGCGTACCCGACCGGCGGCGACTGGGCCGAGCAGTACCTGCAGCCCCTCGCCGAGGTCCTGGGCGACAAGGTCCGCTACGGCACGACGGTCACCGGTGTCGCCCGCGCCGGACGCGATCGCATTGTCGACTCAGGCCGCGACGAGCAGCCCTTCACCGTGCACATCACGCTGGCCGACGGCCGCGAGGAGCGCATCAGCGCCCGCGCGGTCATCGACGCCTCCGGCACCTGGTCCACCCCCAGCCCGATGGGCGCCGACGGCCTGCCCGCCCTCGGCGAGAAGTCCGCCACCGACCGCATCTCCTACCGCGTGCCCGACCTGGGCGACCCGGCCGTACGCGCCCGGTACGCGGGCAAGCGCACCGCCGTGGTCGGCTCCGGCGCCTCCGCCTTCACCGCCCTCGCCTACCTCGCGGACCTGGCCAAGGACGAGCCGGGCACCCACGCGGTGTGGATCCTGCGCCGCGGCATCACCGGCTCCACCTTCGGCGGCGGCGAGGCCGACCAACTGCCCGCCCGCGGCGCACTGGGCCTGCGCGCCAAGGCCGCCGTCGAAGCCGGCCACGCCGGCACGGCGACCGGGTTCCGCACACAGGCCGTGGAGCGCGACGGCGACCGGCTCGTCCTCGTGGACGACAACGGCCGCCGCCTCGATCCGGTCGACGAGGTCATCGTCCTGACCGGCTTCCGCCCCGACCTGTCCTTCCTCTCCGAGATCCGCCTCGGCCTCGACGAACGCCTCCAGGCCCCGACCGCGCTCGCCCCGCTGATCGACCCCAACGTCCACTCCTGCGGCACCGTCTACCCGCACGGCGTGAGCGAGCTCTCCCACCCCGAACAGGGCGCCTACTTCGTAGGCATGAAGTCCTACGGCCGTGCACCGACGTTCCTCGCCATGACCGGCTACGAGCAGGTCCGCTCCATCACCGCAGCCCTCGCCGGAGACCGTGAGGCCGCCGAGCGCGTCGAGCTGACCCTGCCGGAGACCGGCGTGTGCGGCGGCGCGGGCCTGTTCGACGAACCCGAGGCGGCCCAGGCCGGCCAGGACGGCGGCTGCTGCGTCGCCCCGGCCACTCTGCAGATCGGCACCGGAGCCCCAGCCTCATCGGGCGGCTGCTGACCCCCACACCTACACAAGGGAGGATCACCATGTCTCGCGTACAGCTCGCTCTGCGAGTCCCTGATCTCGACGCGTCCGTCGCCTTCTACAGCAAGCTGTTCGGCACCGAGCCCGCCAAACTCCGCGACGGCTACGCCAACTTCGCCATCGCCGAACCCCCGCTCAAGCTCGTCCTGATCGAAGGCAAGGAGGGTGAGGCAACGCGGATGGACCACCTGGGCGTCGAGGTCGAGACGACCGAGGCCGTCCACGCCGCCACCACCCGCCTGAGCGAGGCCGGCATGACCACCGACGTGGAGAACGACACCACCTGCTGCTACGCCCTCCAGGACAAGGTCTGGGTCCAAGGGCCCGGCCAGGAGCCCTGGGAGGTCTACGTCGTCAAGGCCGACGCCGACTCCCTGGCCAAGCAACAGGGCAGCACCTGCTGCGCCACCCCGGCCTCGGTCGACGCCGACTCGAAGGAACCGGTCGCCGCGGGCGGCTGCTGCTGATCCGGCGATGCCCGACCGCGCTGCCCGCGTTCTGCACCACTCCGTCACCTGGGTGCCGAGTCCCGCTCCGAGGGCCGTCAGGTCACCTCATCGAGGAAGGTCAGCACCGAGGCGTCCTCCTCGATCAGCGGAGCGAGGGCGGTGTTGAACGGGCCGCCGTACGGGGCCTTCAGGTGTGCCTGGAAGGCGTCCTCGTCCCGGTACGCCTCGAAGATCCAGTAGGCGCGAGGGCTGGCCGCCTTGGTGTAGACCTCGAAGGTGAGGTTGCCCTCCTCCTGGCGCACCTTCTCGGCGTACTCCAGGATCATGCGGGCGACCTCTTCCTCGGCATCCTCGCGGGCGGTGAACTCGGCGAGCAGGGTCTTCGTCATGCTCTGGTCTCCTTGTCAGTCGTGAGCGGAGTCGAGGTGCCAGACGCGGGCCTGGTCCAGCTTCACCGAGCCGTTCTCGGCGAAGACCTGCACTCCCTGGCTGGCGGGGTCGGGGAAGATCTGGTCGGTGATGGCTGCTTCGCCGCTGCCGCCGAAGACCTCGACGGAGGACCAGTCGACGAGGATCCGCAGCTTCACCTTGCCGTTCTCGGCCTTCAGCGGTGCTGACTGGACGCCGGGGAAGGTGCTGTTGAAGTCCACGGCCCCTGAGCGGGTGCGGTCGACGTACAGCTCCTGGGTCGTGGTGTCGTAGCCGATCACGGTCTCCTCGCCCCCGGCGCCGGTGCGTACCTTCAGGCCGAAGCGTTCGGCATCCTTGGGGGAGAAGGTCGCCTCGATGTCGAGGGCCTTGCCCTTGGCCGCGGGGCCGATCAGGGGCTTTGTGGCGCTCTTGACGGTGACGCCGGACGCCGTCGCCGGGCGCTTGTGGCGGAGCGACTCCAGGCTGTCGACCGGCCGGCTGGTCAGCCGGACCCGGCCGTCGACGGTGCGCAGCGCCATCTCCCGTGGAGCGCTCTGCGCGCCGCGCCAGGGGGAGGTGGGGATGGCCCCGCTGTAGTCCCAGTTGTTCATCCAGCCGACCATGTACCGCTTGCCGCCTGGGGCGTTCTCCCAGGACACGGCCGCGTAGTAGTCCTTGCCGTAGTCGGCCCAGTCGGCGCGCTGCACGACGGACTTGGCGGGGGCGTCGGCGGCGGTGAACCGGTCGGCCAGGATGTGGCCCCAGCCGGCGTTGTTCATGTCGACGATCTGGATGCTCGCCTTCTTGCCGGCGTAGGGGCGCAGATCGAAGGACGCCCAGTCCAGGGTCTCGCTGTTGGCGCCGGTGGCGCTGCGGATCACCCGGCCGTCGACGATCAGGTTGACGGACGTCTCCTGGGAGACGGGCTGGGCCTTGGTGTCGGACAGCATGATGTGGTCGACGTTGATGTGGCCCCAGCCGCCGGTGTTGTCGTCGACGATCCTGATCCGCGCCTTCTTGCCGGCGAGGTTCTTGACGTCCCAGGCAGCCCAGTTGAGCGCCTCTCCGTCCTTTCCGGTCGTGCTGCGCACCACCTGGCCGTCGACGAGGAGTTCGACGGCGGTGGGGGCGGCGGAGCCTGAGGGGTGGTTGCCGCCGCCGACGAGGAAGTTGACGTAGTCCTTGTCGATGGTGAATTCCGGCGAGGTGAGGGTGCCGGTCGTGGAGTCGCCGTTCAGGAAGCTGTTGGCCAGGCCGTTGCCCAGGAAGCCGGAGACTTCCTGCTGGCCGGGGAGGGTGCCGGTGGCCGGTGCCGAGCCGAAGGCGTCTCCGGTCGTCGTCCAGTCGCCGTAGCCGCCGCCTTCGAAGTCGGCCAGGACCGTCCCCGCGGGCGGGCCCGGCTGCTCCAGGACTGTCCCGGACTCGTGCGGGTGCCGTCCGCCACCGACCTTGAAGTTCAGGTAGCGGCTGTCGACGGTGAACTCGGGCGAGGTGAGGATGCCGGTGGCCGCGTCACCTCCGTGGAAACTGTTGGCGAGGCCCTTGCCCTCGAAGCCTTCGACGGTCCCCTGCCCGGCCACCGCACCGGCTGCCGGTCCGTCGCCGAACGCGGCGCCGGTGGCCGTCCACCCGCCGAAGTCGGTGCTCTCGAAGTCCTGCGTCACCGTGCCGGTGGGCGGGGTGTAGGTGCCCTTGTCGTCGGCGGTGAACTTCTTGCCGTCGAAGTCGCCGACGAAGTACTGGGCAGCCGAACCGCCCGCGATGCCGCCGGGGTTGATGTTGACGACCAGGACCCACTTGATCTTCTTCCTGTCCCCGTCGACCGCGAGCGGGAAGAGGTCGGGGCACTCCCACACGCCGCCTGTCGCGCCGGCCGGCCCGAACTCGCTGAGCAGCTTCCAGTCCTTGAGGTTCTTGGACGAGTAGAACCGCACCTTGTGCTCGGTGGACAGCGACACGCTCATCAGCCAGCTCTTGGTCGGCTCGTACCACTGGACCTTGGGGTCGCGGAACTCCTTGGAACCGATGTCGAGGACCGGGTTGCCCTGGTACTTGGTCCAGGTGCGGCCGCGGTCGGTGCTGTAGGCGAGCGACTGGGCCTGGATGCCGGTTCCCTTGTCGAAGCTGGTGTAGATCGCCACCATGGGCGGGTTCTTCTCGGTGCCGAAGCCGGTGGTGTTGTTCCGGTCGACGACCGCGCTGCCGGAGAACACCATCTCCTTGTCGTCGTGCGACAGGGCGAGCGGCAGCTCCTTCCAGTGCACGAGGTCCTTGCTCACCGCGTGCCCCCAGGACATGTCGCCCCACGAGTTTCCATTGGGGTTGTACTGGTAGAAGAGGTGATACTCGCCCTTGTGGTACACGAGACCGTTGGGGTCGTTCATCCAGTTCATCTCCGGAGTGAAGTGGAACTGGGGCCGGTAGATCTCGGAGTACGGCGGGGCGTCGGCAGCGACGGCCTGAGGGGCCGGCGGCGCCGCGGACAGGGCGCAGACTGTCGCCACCGCCGCGATCATCCGCGTACGGGCATGCCGGGATACACGTCCTGAGCTCATGGTGTCTCCTGTGCTGCGGCCGTCCGCGCGGCGGAGCCTGATGCCCGGAGCGGAACCGACCAAAAGTGACGCCTGCTCGGCGCCGTCGTCCACAGCGCCGAGCAGGAGTGTCATCGTTGACTGGTGTCATCGATGACATCGAGTGGGCCCGATGATGGACGCAATCCGGTCGGCACGTCAACGGTTCGGCCGAGATGCCCGCTACGCAACTCGCCTGTCCGTCATGCGCGATCGGCCGTGGCGAGCTGCTCCAACTGGCTCCGCCACGGGGGGTTGGGACCGGGAACCGAACAGGTCAGCGCCGCGACCTTCACGGCGAACAGGCAGGCCGCCTCGACATCGCCGAGACCGAGGCCCGTCAGTCTGCCGCCGAGGAGGCCGTGTGCGCCGAGGTGGTGCAGCAGTCCGGCGGTGAAGGAGTCTCCCGCGCCGACTGTGTCGACGACCGGAGTCGCCACCGCCGGCATCCGGACCCGCTCCCCGTCGAGCGAGGCCAGGGCACCGTCGGCACCTCGGGTGATCACCACGAGGCGCGCCCCGGCGGCGTGCCAGATGTCGCACGCCTCCTCGGGCGCCGTGCCCGGCAGCAGGAGTTCCAGGTCGTCCTCGCTCAGCCGCAGCACGTCGGTGAGGCCGCACCAGTGCGCCAGCCGGGCACGGTAGACGTCGGGGTGCACCAGCAGCGGCCGGACGTTGGGGTCGATGCTGATGGTCGCGTGAGGTGCTGCCGCCGCCAGGAACTCCTCCACCACCACCGCTCCGGGCTCCTGAACCAGGGCCAGGGATCCGGTGTGCACGCAGGCGGTCCCGGACAGATCCACCCGGGCCAACTCCTCGGCCGTCCACTGCCAGTCGGCCGTGTTCTGCGCGTGGAAGGAGAACGCCGCCTGCCCCTGGGCGTCCAGTTCCGCCACGGCGAGCGTGCTGGGTTCCGCAGCCGGGACGGCGCTCGACAGGTCCACTCCCGAGGCCTCCAGGCGGGCGCGGAACAGGCGCCCGAACACATCGCCCGACAACCTCGCTAGGAAGCGGGCCGGGGTGCCGAGCCGGGCGAGGGCCACTGCCGTGTTCGCAGGTCCGCCGCCGGGCAGCACCCGCAGGGCGAGTTCGTCTCCGGTACTCGCGGGTTCGGTGAACGCGTCCGCGACGCACTCTCCCAGGACGGTGATCGGGGGTGGGCTCATGACTGCTCTTCTCTGGGAACGCGCGGAGCGGAAACGGGCATGACCCGGGCACGCCGACGAACGGCTTCGGGCGGGCGACCGCCGAGGGGCGTTGCGGATTTGTGACGAGTGAAAGGCATTGACGTTGCCGGGGAACGGAGTCCATCATCCTCGCCAAGCAGTGTCAACGATGACATCAGTCATCGTTGACATCGCGGGACGGCAGGCCCCGCTGCCGGCCAACCGCCCGAGATCCCGCTGGAGTCGTTCATGTCACGCACCTCTCGTCTGCCCTCCTCTCTGCTCAGAGCCGCTGCGTGCACGGGTGTCGCAGCGCTCGCCCTGACCGCCTGTGGATCCGGATCGGGATCGGGCAGCGCGAGCACCGGCTCGGGCGAGGTGAAGGTCGGCCTCATCACCAAGACCGACACCAACCCGTTCTTCGTCAAGATGAAGGAGGGCGCGGAGAAGACCGCGAAGGCCGAGGGCGTCAAGCTCATGACCGCGGCCGGCAAGTTCGACGGAGACAACGCCGGGCAGGTCACCGCCATCGAGAACATGGTCGCCTCCGGCGTGAAGGGCATCCTGATCACTCCGAGCGACTCCAAGGCGATCGTGCCCGCGATCGAGAAGGCGAAGGCCAAGGGCGTTCTGGTCATCGCGCTGGACACCCCGACCGAGCCGCAGAGCGCGGTCGACGCCCTCTTCGCCACCGACAACCTCAAGGCCGGTGAGCTGATCGGCGAGTACGCCAAGGCCGCGATGAAGGGCAAGACCGCGAAGATAGCCGCCCTGGACCTCGCGCCGGGTGTGTCCGTCGGTGTTCAGCGCCACAACGGTTTCCTCAAGGGCTTCGGCGTCACCGACAAGGACGTCGCCTGTGCTCAGGACACCGGCGGCGACCAGTCCAAGGGCCAGACGGCGATGGAGAACTGCCTCCAGAAGGAACCCGGCATCAACGTCGTCTACACCATCAACGAGCCCGCCGCCCTCGGTGCGTACACCGCGCTCAAGGCCAAGGGCCGGGAGAAGGACGTCCTGATCGTCTCCGTCGACGGCGGCTGCACCGGCACCCAGGCCGTCAAGGACGGCAAGATCGCCGCGACCTCGCAGCAGTACCCGCTGAAGATGGCCGCCGAGGGCGTCAAGGCCGTGGTGACCTACGCCAAGGACGGCAAGAAGACATCCGGTTACACCGACACCGGCGTCACCCTGATCACCGACAAGGCGCAGGACGGGGCCGCTTCCAAGGACACCGCCTACGGCCTGGAGAACTGCTGGGGCTGAGCCGCCGCCCCCAGCCGCCCTCGTAGCCGCTGCCGTTCGACACCCCTCAGCGGGGCGGCCGGCCCCTCCTCTCCGACCCGGTACGGCCGCCCCCTCGTCCTCCTGCCGCCCGGCAAGGACGGACAAGGACTTCTGTCTTCCGACAAGGACCTCGCATGACTGCCACGTCCACGCCACCCTCCACGTCCACGCCGTACGCGGAGCTCAAAGCGCCGACCACGGTCCGCAGACTGCTCACGCAACCGACCACGGGTCCGCTGGTCGCCCTCTTGCTGGCCTGCGTCTTCTTCTCCGTCTCGACCGACCAGTTCCTCACCGGCGGGAACTTCTCGCTGATCGTGCAGCAGGTCATGGTCGTCGGCACGCTGGCCATCGGCCAGACGCTGATCATCCTGACCGCGGGCATCGACCTGTCCTGCGGGGCGGTGATGGCGTTCGGCAGCATCGTGATCGCCAAGATGGCCGCCGAGGGATCCCTGCCGCCGCTCGCCGCGATCGCGCTGGGCCTGGTCGTCTGCGCCGGCTTCGGCATGCTCAACGGGGCACTGGTGAAGAAGATCCCGCTGCCGCCGTTCATCGTCACCCTGGGCATGCTCAACGTGGCGTTCGCGCTGACGCACATCTACTCCGAGGAGCAGACGGTCAGCAACCTGCCCGGCCCGCTGACGGCCCTCGGGCAGACCTTCCCGCTCGGCAAGACCGACATCACCTACGGCTCGCTGGTCACCATCGCCCTGTTCCTCCTCCTCGCCTACGCGCTGAGCAGCACCGGCTGGGGGAGGCACGTATACGCGCTGGGCAACAGCCCGGAAGCGGCGCGACTGAACGGCATCCGCACCTCCCGGCTGACCATCGGTGTCTACACCGTGGCCGGTCTCCTCTACGGCATCGCCGCCCTGCTGCTCATCTCCCGCACCGGAGTCGGCGACCCGCAGGCCGGGCAGACCGACAACCTCGACAGCATCACCGCCGTGGTCCTCGGCGGCACCAGCCTCTTCGGCGGACGCGGATCGGTCCTGGGCACGTTCATCGGCGTCCTCATCGTCGGCGTCTTCCGCAACGGGCTTCAGCTGATGGGCGTCGCCTCGATCTACCAGACGCTGATCACCGGTGTCCTGGTCATCCTCGCGGTGACCGTCGACCAGATCTCCCGGAGGAAGGTCCGATGACCACCACCACCGAGACCCCCGTTCTGCAGGCTCGCGGGCTGGTCAAGCGCTACGGCCACGTCACCGCCATCGACGGCGCCGACTTCGACCTGCTGCCCGGCGAGGTCCTCGCCGTCATCGGCGACAACGGCGCCGGCAAGACCAGCCTGATCAAGGCGCTCACCGGCGCGCTGGTCCCCGACGAGGGCGAGATACGTCTGGGCGGCAAGCCGATCCAGTTCTCCGGGCCGCAGAGCGCACGCGCCCACGGCATCGAGACGGTCTATCAGGACCTCGCCGTAGCAGCCTCGATGGACATCGCCTCGAACATGTTCCTCGGCCGCGAGCTGCGCCGTCCGGGCCTCCTCGGCAGCGCCTTCCGCATGCTCGACAAGAAGCGCATGCGTCAGGAGGCCGCCGATCACATGGCCGACCTGAAGATCGGCCTGCGCTCGCTGACCCAGCCGGTCGAGACGCTCTCCGGCGGACAGCGGCAGGCCGTCGCGGTCGCCCGCGCCGTCGCCTGGGCCCGCAGCGTCGTCGTCATGGACGAACCCACGGCGGCCCTCGGCGTCAAGGAGTCCGGTCAGGTACTCGACCTGATCCGCCGGGTCCGGGACAAGGGCATGCCGGTCGTCCTGATCAGCCACAACATGCCGCACGTCTTCGAGATCGCCGACCGGATCCACGTCCACCGGCTGGGCCGGCGCGCTGCCGTGATCAAGCCGTCCGACTACTCGATGGCGGAGGTCGTGGCCATCATGACCGGCGCGCTCACCGTCGACGCGGCCGGAGGTACTGTCGTAGCCGATTCCGAAGCGGCGAAGGCCGCGGGAGTCCAGGCCAACTGAAGCACTCACAGGTTCCGGCCGAGGCCGCGGCCGGGACCGACGAGCACAGGAGACTGTTTCCTCCATGGCAGCGAACCGCCGCCCGACCCTGGCAGACGTCGCCCGAGAAGTGGGTGTCAGCGCCAAGACCGTCTCCCGCGTCCTCAACGAGGACGGCCCCGCCTCGGCCGAGACCAGGGAACAGGTTCTCGCCGCCGTGGCCAGGCTCGGCTTCCAGCCGAACCTCATGGCCCGCAACATCCGAGTGGGCGGGCCCGACACCACCATCGGACTGGTCATCCCCGACCTGGCCAACCCTTTCTTCGGAGCCGTGGCCAGGAGCATCGAGGACACGGTCCGCGACCGCGGCCTGACCCTGCTCATGGGCTCCTCCGCGGACGATCCCGACCGCGAGCGGTCGTTGACGGACAAGTTCCTCGCCCGCCGCGTCAGCGTCCTGATGGTCGTGCCGTCGGTCGGCGCCGACCACTCCCACCTCAAGACCCACCGCGCCGCCGGGCTGCCCGTCGTCTTCATCGACCGCCCGGGGGCGGGCCTGGCCACGGACAGCGTCGTCAGCTCCAACCGCGACGGCTCCCACGAGGGTGTCGCCCACCTGGTCGCCCACGGACACCGGCGCATCGGCTTCATCGGCGACCTGCCCACCAAGCTCTACACCCGCCGCGAGCGCCTCGCCGGTTACCGTTCGGCACTGCGGGAAGCCGACCTCCCCTACGACCGCTCGCTCGTCGCCAGCGCACACGACCAGCAAGGGGCAGAAGCCGCGACCTCGAAGCTGCTCGACCTCACCGACCCGCCCACGGCCCTCTTCGCCGGCAACAACATCATGGCGCTGGGCATAGTCGCCGAACTCGCCCGCAGCAAGCGCAAGGACGTGGCCGTCGTCGCCTTCGACGACGTCTCACTCGCCGAGGCACTCGAACCGGCCCTGACCGTCGTCGCCCAGGACCCGGAGGAAATCGGCAGAACAGTGGCGACCACCGCCCTGACCCGACTCGACGGCGACCGCTCCCGTGCTCGCACCATCACCGTGCCCACCCGATTGATCGTCCGGGGCTCGGGGGAGCAACCCGCGCCCAAGCCATAGGCAGCCGGGCGGGCAGACTTTCGGCCAGGGTGCGCCGACTCGATCTTGCACGGTGTGCAGTTCCTGAGCGGCCTGCGGCCGAATGCGAGGCGGATGGTGTCAGCGGCCGGGTACGGCCAGCTCGCCCTCGGTGTACTGGGCGCGTCCGAAGCCGAACGACCAGTCCTGAGGGCCGTTCTCGACAATGCCGATGAAGAGGTCCGCACCGCTGATGCCGAGGGGTTCCAGCTGCTCGGCGAGGGCGCGGAAGAGTCGCTGCTTGACTTCGGTGCTGCGTCCCGACTGGGTGAAGATCTGGATCATCACCAGGCGGTCGGTGCGCTCGAAGCCGAGGCCGGCGTCGAGGGCGATGACGTGGTCCGCGTCGTGCTCGGTGATGACCTGGAACCTGTCCCGCTCGGGGATGCCCAGCACATCCAGGAGCGCCTGATGCGTCGCGTCGGCGATCGCCCTCACCTCATCGGGACGACGTCCACGGATGAGATCGATGCGTACGAATGGCATGCGTTCTTCCTTGCTCGTCTTTGTCGGAGTGTGTCGGCGACGGCGGTCAGCGGGTCAGCCGCACCCATGTTCCGTGGGCAGCGACCTGCAGCACGGAGGACAGGCCCGCCTCGTGGAAGGCCAGCTCGATCTCCGGCAGCCCTTCGGAGAAGTGGGCCCAGGCGTCGTAGTGGGCCGGTACGACAGTGTCCGCGCCGAGGACCGCTGCCGCGGCGGCGGCGGCGCGGCCGTCGAGGGACAGGGGACGGCCGTCGAACTTCGCCGGGACGCGGGCCGCTCCCGCGTGCAGGACGGCTGCGTCGATGTCCGGCACCCGGCGGGAGATCTCCGCGACGGTGCGGATCGAGGCGTTGTCGCCGCTCACGTACACGGTGGGAAGCCCCTGCCCGGACAGGACGAACCCGGTGACCTCGCAGTTGACGTTCCCGTCGGCGTCGCGCTCGCCGTCCTCGGGACCGTGGACCGCGGGGACCGCCAGCACGGTCAGGTCGCCGCCGCCGTCCGGGCGGGGCACGGAGTGGCTGGTCCACGATGCGAGGCCGACGGCCGGTGAGCCCAGCCGTCCGGCGGCCAGGGGGCCGGTGAGTACCAGCGGGGCGGCCTTCGCGAACGCGCGGCCGCGCTCGTCGAGGTTGTCGGGATGCGTGTCGTGGCTGACCAGAACGAGGTCGACCGGTCCCACGGCGTCCTCGTCGACGGCGGTGTCCGCCGTCTTGGTGAGATACCCGTGCGGACCGGCGTCGTCGAAGGTCGGATCACTGACGATGCGCAGGCCGCCGAGGTCGATCAGGGCCGTGGGGCCGCCCAGGACGGTGATCGCGGATTCCTGTCGGGACAGACCTGTACTGCGGGTTTCGCTCATGCCTTCGACGCTAGTGACTTCCCGCATCCGGCGGAAATGCCCTTGGTGGCCCAGCTATGTGTGTCAGGCATGGATTCGGCTCGCGGGGCGCGATCACCGGCGGGGGGCGCCCCGTACCGCGGCGTCCAGGAACCGGCGGATCAGCGTTCGCTGGGCGTCGGGGAAGTGGACGAGGCTGACCGGGCTCGCCGGTGCGTTGGTGAGGGGAACGAAGCGCACGGCGGGGTGAGGGGAACGGCGCTGCGCGACTTCGGGGACGATGCCGATACCGCGGTTGGCGGCCACCGTCTCCAGCCATTCGTCGTAGTTGGCCGTTTCGATGATCCGGTCCGGGCGCTGATCCACGGGCCACGACCAGGGCCCGGTCGTACCGCTGACCGTGTTGACGACAAGGGTCCAGTGCTGGACGTCCGTCCAGTCCAGATGGTCGAAACGAGTCAGGTCGGAGTGCTCGGAGCATACGGCGATGCGCGGCTCGTCGAACAGGTGCACAGTGCGCGCGCCTCGTGGTGCGTCGAACTCGCCCCGTACGACCGCGATGTCGAGCGTGCGCTGACGCAGCGCCTGAAGGGGATCGTCGGTCCGGGTCAGGGCGACCGTCGCACCCGTGGTCTCCTCGAAGCGGCTGACGGTCTGCTGCGTCCAAGGGTCGGGCAGCAGCCAGCTGAATCCGAGCCGCAGGGTGATGCGGTGGCTCACCACGGCGAGGGCCTGATCGAGGGTCGCGAGAACCCGCTCGACCTGCAGGAGGAACTCCGCGCCGGTATCGGTCAGTTCGACGTGCCGAGAGGACCGGTCGAGCAGGCGGACGCTCAGATTGCCCTCCAACTGCGCGATCGTGCGGCTCAGCGCCGGCTGCGTGATCAGCAGTTCCTCGGCGGCACGGGAGAACGAGCGATGGCGGGCCACGGACGCGAAGGCCCGCAGGTGACGCAGTTCGACGTCCATGCTCCTCGCGCCCCTCCCCGGCATCCATGCCTGCCGTGCATAGAGGCACCTTAACCGGCATTTCACAGCGTCACGAGCGCTGCCTAGCGTCGGAGGCCGCCCCAGAACGCCACCAGGAAGGTGCCCAAGACCGTGCAGTCATCAGCCCCACCGCGTACGCGAACGCGGTCTCCCTGGGCACTCGTGGTCCAGGCCGCGGCAGCGCTCGCCGCGGGACAGGGGATCGGCCGCTTCGTCTACACCCCCATCCTTCCCCTCATGCACGCCCAGGCCGGACTCTCCACCGCACTCGGGGCCGACCTGGCGACCGCGAACTTCATCGGCTACCTCGCAGGTGCCCTGGCCGGCATCGCCGCACCCGCCGTCGTGCGGTCGGTCGCGGCTCTGCGTGGTTCCTTCGTCGTGCTGGTGGCGACGCTGGCGCTCATGCCGGTCAGCGACGACGGCACCGTTTGGTTCCTGCTGCGTCTCGCGGCCGGCGCCGCCAGCGCGTTGATCTTCGTCATCGCCGTCAGCGCGATGCTCTCCGGCCTGCGCGCGCACGCCCACCACCTGGTCGGCTGGGCCTTCGGCGGAGTCGGTGCCGGAATCGCCCTGTCCGGCCTGTTGGTCGTCGCCGTGCAGGCCGCGTCCACCTGGCAGGCCGCCTGGTGGGCCTGCGCGGCCCTGGCCGCCCTGCTCGCCGCGATCGCCTGGCCCCTGGCCCCACAGCCGGAACCCGCGCGATCCGACCCGGCCGCGCAAACCGAACGGCCCCGTACCCACCGCTGGTTCCTCGCCCTGTTCACCAGCTACACCTTTGAAGGCATCGGCTACATCATCGCCGGCACCTTCCTGGTCGCCGCGATTCAACAGGGCGTCCCAGGCCGACTCGGCTCAGGGGCCTGGATCGTGGTCGGCCTCGCCGCACTGCCCTCGTGCGCGCTGTGGACCCGGCTGGCCGGCCGCTGGTCCAGGCCCGCCCTGCTGCTGACCTCCCTGACCATCCAGGCCGTCGGCATCGCCCTGCCGGCCCTGCTGGGCGGTGCCACGACGGCACTCGTGTCCGCCGTGCTGTTCGGCGCCACGTTCATGGGCGTCAGCACGATCGCCCTGTCGATCGGCGCGCACCTTCAAGTGCCGCGGGCCGTAGCCCTGTTGACAGCCGGATACAGCGTCGGCCAGATCCTTGGTCCGCTCCTCGCCGCCCCGCTGCTCAGAAACGGCTACCACCAGGCGCTTTTGCTGGGCAGCGCGCTGGTCGTCGTCTCCGCGGTCGCGGCCGCCGCCGTCTGCGTCCGCTTCCCGCACCGCCTCGGCCCCGTGGCCCCCTCGGCCTGACGCTCATACGTTCCAAGAGGAGGTGCCATGAGCACCCCGCTCTCCGACCTCGGAGCAGACCTGCCCCTCATCACGGCTCCCATGGCCGGAGGACCCAGCACGCCCGCTCTGGTCGCCGCCGCCGCTCGGGCGGGCGGCCTGGGTTTCCTGGCCGGTGGGTACAAGACCGCACAGGGACTCGCCGGCCAGATCCACACCACCCGCGCGGAAGGCGTCCCGTTCGGCGTCAACCTGTTCGTCCCCAACCCCTTGCCCCCTCCCGGGAGGCGTACCGGCGCTACGCCCGGAAGGTACAGGCGGAGGCCGACCGCTACGGCCTCACACTGCCCAAGGAACCGATCGAGGACGACGACCACTGGACGGACAAGGTCGACCTGCTCATCTCCTCTCCCGTCCCCTGGGTGTCCTTCACCTTCGCCATCCCGGACCGCACGGTCGTCAGCGCTCCCATACAGGTTTCGTTGCCCAACCTGATCGCCGGAGTGCGCCGAGCCGTCGCTCTGCCCCTCATCGCCACGGGCGGAATCACCACCGCCGCCGACGTGGCAGGCGCGCTGGGTGCAGGTGCGCAAGCTGTCATGGTCGGCACAGTCCTGCTGCGCACGCACGAGAGCGGCGCGTCCGCACCGCACCAGGCGGCCTTGGTCGACCCGGCCTTCGACACCACTGTCGTCACCCACGCCTTCACCGGACGCCCCGCGCGCCCTGCGAAACCACTTCACCGACCGATACGGCCCCACCGCCCCGATCGGCTACCCCCCTCCACCACCTCACGGGCGCCCTCCGCAAGGCAGCCACGGCAGTCGGAGACACGGGCCTCATCCACCTTGGGCCGGAGCCGGTCACCGCCAGGCCAGAGCGGAACCCGTCAGCGACACCCTCGAACGACTCGCCCACAGGTTGTGAGCCATTCGGGCCGCGCTCCTCTGGGAACGGGCCACAGAACACGCCATGTCCGAATCTCCTGCACTCCAGAGCGCCGTGACCGCACTGGAGCAGCGCCTCGGCCGCCTTGAGGACGCGCGCGCCGTCGAGTGGCTGAAGTACCGCTATGCCGCCCACTGCGACAACTCCTACGACGCCGAGGGCATCGCATCCCTGTTCGTCCCTGACGGGCGCTGGGTGGTCGACGGGGAGGGGGCCGACAACCACGGCAGGGCCGAGATCATCGCGCACTTCACCGAGCTCCCGAAGAAGATCAGCTGGGCCCAGCACTAGGTCCTCAACCCCCAGGTGGAAGTCGCCGACGACGGCGCGTCGGCCACGGGCAACTTCCGGCTCCTGTGCCTGTGCACCATCGCGAGCAATGAGGATCCCGAGGGGAAGGACCCCGTGATCATCACGCTCGACTACACCGACCAGTTCGTGAAGCGCGACGGCCAGTGGTACTTCCAGGAGCTGCGCGGGCGCACCCACCAGGTCTCCAACTGGGACCAGGGCTGGGTGAAGCAGCCTCTCCGCGGCTGAGCCGAAGCGTCTTCGGCCCCATCCCCTTCACCGTGGGCAGAGCGGCGCGATTGGCCTGACGATCGAGCCACGTGTGGAGGTCCTCGCGGGTATCGACCCCGTGGGCGGCGAGGAGGTCGGTGATGGCGTGGGCCGTCGCAACCTTCTGTGCGTGGTTGAACCTCATGGCCACGGCAAGGTCTTTCGTGACGGGCCGGCGCTGGAAGCCGCGGACTGTTCTTCCATCAGGCCAGCTCGATTGCAGATGGAGGAGCCGCGGTCGGAGAGTCCCTTCGTACTTGCACCGGGGCTGAAAGCTGACGTCGCAGATGACAGCACCCATGTGAGTCCATCCGCCGGGCTGGGGAAACGGTTCGGTTGCCCCTGATCGAGAGCGCGAGGAGATGTCATGGGGCTGAACGGAGGATCCTGATTTCCATCAGAGCCGAAATAAGAGCCGTCTTCTCATCGTCACTCAGGTCACCGGGCAACTCTCTGACGTAGAAGGCCCCGGTATGGGCGATGAATGTCAGGGCATCCTCGGCAAGCCTGTTAACGGAAAACAAAATTTCACCGCTCGGAGTCAGCAGGTCTACCGCGTCCAAGTCTGCCCGGACTCTGACTGACCCAACACTGTCATTGATTACCCGCCGACGGATTGTGACAGTCTCCGCATCAAGCCAGATACTCGGCAACTGGGCGCCGAAGAGCTCCTTATAACGATCCGCGAAGAGCCTGAAGGATTTTGCGGCTGCAGGTTTCTCCTGACCGTCCGTCGGAGAATTGCTCGGACTGTGAGGCAGGTACCTACCAAAATATTTATGGCAAAATTCCATGTACTGCCGAGTGAAGAGGATGAATTGATGCCACGCTTCGTCGACGCGCAGGGAGTACATGGGCCACGCCGCCCCACCGCTCACGCTGACGAGCACGAGGTATCGTTTGACTTCCTCAAAAAGCGCTTGACCTTCCTCCGGTGTGTCTACGACACGATCCTTTACTAGCTTCTCGATGACAAATGGAGCCTCGTAGGACAGGGCGTCGAAAACCTGCCGCGAGTCCGATGCGACCTCAATCTGACGTGCATGCACAACCATCACCAATTTTCACGTACAGGCCAGTCTCTACCAGAGCGTCTGCAATGTGTAGACGCTCTTCCTGAGATAGATTTCCTGGCATATCTTCGATTGTGAAACTTCGCTCCTTGGAAATAAAGGCGATCGCCTCGCACCCGAGGCTGTCGACAGCGAGTTCCTTCAACGAGCCAGTCGGAGTCTCCGAATAGAGGACTGCCATCCCGGCGTCTAGGCGGTAACTCAGTTCAAGGTCCCTGTGCACACGCTCCAGTGCAAACCCGTGTCGGGTCGGCTTGCCAGACTCAGGCCTATCGGTCATGAAGCCACCGAGAGCGGTACATTTATCCAACAGAGACGAGGCTTTCGCGCTGTTCAGGGAGGGAATCATATCGCCGATGGCGCGGATGCGCCTTACCCGTCGCCGCGCTTCAATGACCTTTCGGTAGACGTGGTCGCTGTTCGTCCGGTCGAGGCGTGCCCTCCCCAAGAGGCCGGGGAGGGGATCGCCGCATCCATCGCCTGGGTCCTCGCCGTCCCTCGGGCTGGTCATATGGAAAGACAGCGACCAGCGCGACGAATTATTAATCGGCGCATGGATGCATGGTTTGTAGATGTAGCCGACTTTCCCGGCCGAGGCGGGAAATCGATTCTTGAGAACCAACTCCCGACGAGAATACGATTCCTCTCGGTCGTAGGTCACTACCTCGAGTTCATTGCGGCAGACGGCAGTAATCGTCCAAGCTGTGTGCTCGTGTGGCCCTGGCGAGCCTCCCGGGGGCCAGTACCCAAAAGCGAATCGAATCCCGAGCCCCGGCATCGTGAAGAACGGCACCAATCCCCGCCGCAAGTCTTTTCTCTCGAGCAGCTGCAACTCCAAATGAAGGCAGCTCGCGAGGAAATCGTCATCGAGGACGGCATCCTGGATACTCGATCGCGCAGCGAGAACGGCTCGGAGTTCCGGGTGGTCCCGCTCGCCGTCCGATGGGAACTCGAGTGCCTGCAGTGCTGTACACAAATCGTCGAATCTCATCGCAGCGGAATCCAGCAGGACGACGTGCACACCTCGCAGTACGGTGAATAGCAGGGTGCACAATTCGAGGTGCATACCTGGCGTTCTGGAACGTGCATGCGTAGTCTTCCCTTTCTGGATTCTCGCATCTCACCCTTTAGAGGACCGTCCGAGGGTTCTGATTCCTCAACTCGATTGATGAGGACTTCGGCATCCTTCTTGACCCAGAGAATCATGCATCCGAAAGGGGAAGACGGTGCCTCGGCGTGGTGCAGGATGTCAGCCTCCGGGATTTCCACCTTGTCAGACAGGCGGTCTAGCCGCTGGTAGACGACGACAGTGGCGTCATCGTCTGACGGGCCAACGAATCCCCGAATAATCCTTACATTGTTCCCCACGTCTTTCTCGATGAGCGTGGCCACCAATGGATTCACTGGAACCTTGGAATATGAGTCACCTGTTCTGGACATGCTGATCTCCCGGGCAGTCGAAGGTGGGGAAGCTGCGATGATGTAATGGATGCTCTGGGGTTCGGAGCCGCCGCGCAAGACAAGATCGGCCACATGGCCCTAAGGCGATGTCCTAGGCGAGATGGCACATCGTCCAGTTCATGCGCCAGTACGCCGCGACTACTGAACTTGAATAGGTGATGCCGGGGCCGGCTGCCCGGCGGGAGTTGCCCGCCTCGCGGGCCTATGAGTGTTGTCGGGCAGTCCATCGGGAGAGGATCTTCCTGTGAGCCAGCCCCTGCCGCAGTTGTCGAAGCCCGAGTTCGTCTTGATCCCATCGAGGCCCCACCCGAGGTGCCCACCCAGATCACTGCAGATCTCAGGGAGACCGGCATCCCAGGCAGGGTGATCGGATACGAGTACCGGCCACTGAGCGAGAGCCGGTGTACTTCGTGGGGATCGGTGAACGGGGGCTGGTCTCCATCGCGACAAGTGACCTGTTCGGACGCATCGCCGTCGACGTGGCAGGTGGTCACGTGGTGCAGATCCCCAATGTCGAGTCATCGACGACCCATCACGTGAACCGCGACCTCGACTCCTTCAGCCGATGCATCGCGGCCGTGATCGCACGCTTCCCGTTCTACGCGGAGGGCGGCGAGGAGAGGTGCGAGGAGGTGGCGGAAGACCTGCGCGAGCTCCTCTCCGGCGTCGACGTGACCGCTCTCGCGGAGGACGGGTTCTGGGAGACCTTCTGCGACGACGTGGCGATCGGGGACTATGCGGACTGTGGGTCTCGCCGGCCGAGGGGATGCTGACCGAGCTGCTCGGGAAATCACGGGAATCAAGTCCCAAGCAGAGATCAACAAAGCGATGCGGCAGACCCTCGAGGAATCCGGCATCGAGGAGAGGCACTTCCCTGGGTACAGCGCGGCCGTTGGCTGCCCCGCTGCGGGGCGCCCAGCTCGGAATGGGAGAGCTGGAGCGCCGTGGACACCAACCGCGATGACGTGTACGCAGGCATCCGCTGCATCCATTGCGACTGGCCGAAGGCGGCGAGGCCTAAGGCCCTTCTGATGCCGCCGGACCAGATCGACGAACCTCGCGGGCGCCGAGTGGACCGACGACGAAGCCTTTGCCGCCTGAGGGCTCGATTACTCACCCCGAATTCGCCACATCGGTGACGTAGCGATACGAAGCGCCCGCGAACACCTGCCCGCGCGGCGAAACGCTGCGGGCCTCACGGCCGGAGAACCGTAAGGCCCGCAGCGGATACGTCCACTACTGCCCGGAGTATCGCGCCTGTGGACGTCTGGGAATCGGGTCGCGGTGCCACGGCAACGGGGCAGCCCAGGGTGGGCGCCCCGCCGCGGTGTAGCCGCCGGTCAGTCGGCCGGGGTCAGTGCGACCTCGGCGCTGCCCGAGAGGGACGGCAGGCCGTCCGGGGGCGTGTCCGTGTAGGTGGCGTTGAAGACCGCCTTGAGGTTGTCCGAACCGGAGTGACCGCCGTCCACGAACGTCTTGAACGATCCGGAGCAGCCGTTGCTCGTCGACAGCGGGTGGCCGTGCGAGTCGTGGCCGAGGATGAACGAGACGCTGACCTTCGAGCAGTCCACCGGCTGGTCGTCGGTGACGGTGACCTTCCAGGTGACGGTGTCACCCCAGTGGAACGCCGTGCCGCCGTGCGGAGCCGGGTCGGTGGTGAGCGAGACGACCGGTGCCTTGTTGCCGACGACGACGGGAACGGAAGCGGAGGCCGAGCGCCCGGTGCTGTCGGTGACCTTCAGCGTGGCGTCGTAGACGCCGTTCTTGGTGAACGTGTGCTTCGGGTTCGCCTCCCTGGAGTCCACGGTGCCGTCGGCGTCGAAGTCCCAGGCGTAGCGCAGGGCATCGCCGTCGGCGTCCTTCGTGCCGGCGCTGGAGAGCTGGACCGTCAGCGGGCTGGTGCCGTTGACCACGTCCGCGGCGACCTTCGGCTCCGGAGTGCGGTTGCCCCGGGTGAAGTCGATGCGGGAGAGCTGGGCCTCTGGCAGTTCCGCGAAGTACCCGGTGCCGTATTCGAGGACGTACAGCGCGCCGTCCGGGCCGAATTCGGCGTCGATCGGGCCGTCCGTCTTGATCGAGGGGATCGCGTCTTCGATCTTCTGGACCTCGTTCCTCTTGCCGAGGGTGATGGCCTTCATCTGGTCGCGGGTCCACTCGTAGAAGAGTGGCTTGCCGTCGAAGTACTGGGGCCAGCGGTTCTGGGCCTTGTTGCGCTTGTCGTAGCGGTACGCCGGGCCGCCCATGGGGCCGATGCCGCCCGTGCCGAGTTCGGGGAACGTCGGGGAGGCGTCGTAGCCGTAGACGATCTCCGCGTCCGTGACCGGGGGCAGCACGCTCCGGCCGGTGTTGTGCCGCGAGTCGTTGACCGGCTTGGCGCAGTTGAACGCCCCGCTGGAGGTCTTGGTGGCGAAGTCGTAGTCCTGGTACGGCATGTCCTGAGTCACGCAGAACGGCCAGCCGTAGTTGGCCGGGCGGTCGATGACCATCCAGCGCCCCTGGCCGGCGGGGCCGCGGTCGGGGTCGGCGCTCTTGGCGTCGGGTGAGTAGTCGCCGACGTAGACTTCGCCCGTCTTGTCGTCCACCCCGAAGCGGAACGGGTTGCGCAGACCCATGGCGTAGATCTCCGGGCGGGTCTTCGGGGTGCCCGGCGCGAAGAGGTTGCCGCCCGGTATGACGTAGCCGCCGTCGCGCTTGGCCTTGATGCGCAGGACCTTGCCGCGCAGGTCGTTGGTGTTGCCCGAGGTGCGCCGCGCGTCGTAGGCCGGGTTGCGGTCGGGTCGGTCGTCGATCGGGGCGTAGCCGTCGGAGGAGAACGGGTTGGAGTCGTCACCGGTCGACAGGAACAGGTTGCCCTTGCCGTCGAAGTCGATCTTGCCGCCGACGTGGCAGCAGAGTCCGCGGTCGGCCGGTACGTCGATGATCTTCTGCTCGGAGGCGTAGTCGAGCTTGTCGCCCGCGAGCTTGAACCGCGACAGCCGTGTGACGCCCTTGTATTTGGCGAAGTCATCGGCCGTGCCGGACTGCGGTGCGTCCCCTTCGTTGACGCCCGGGGTGGCCGGGTCGTCCATGGGGGTGTCGAGGCGGGGCGAGTAGTAGAGGTAGACCCAGTGGTTCTTGGCGAAGCCGGGGTCGACGGCGATGCCCTGCACGCCTTCTTCGTCGTGCTGGTAGAGCCCGGCGGGGCTCTTCTTCATGTCGGCGGCGAGGAAGTTCACGCCGCTCTTGGGGTCGTGGATGCGGACCTCTCCCGTACGCGCCGTGTGCAGCACCCGCCGGTCGGGCAGGACCGCCAGGGCCATGGGCTCGCCCGGGCGGTCGTTGAGGGTGACCTTCTGGAAGTCCGACGAAGCCGGCGGTACGGGGTCTGACTTGGCGGCTTGGGCTGGGGAGAGGGGCAGAAGGCCGACGGCTCCGGCCAACGCAGCCGCCCCCACGAGGGTGACAATCCGTCTGTTGCGCACTCAGAACTCCTTTGGTCCGGCCAGCGGGTGAAAAGCCAGGCGAAATGCGTGAGTTGGACGCTAAGGCGACCACTTTCAACTCGTCAAGGACAAAGTTCCCGTCGCTTCAAGGAAAGTTTGCCCTTGTATTTCACTCCTTTTCGGGGCACATCTGAGAGGCCCGCCCCGCGCCAGGACGCCGGGCGGGCACTGCACATGACGTTCCGTCAGTTACGGGCGCGCAGGGCCGCGAGGTTGTCGTAGCCGATCCGGGCGAACTCCAGGGACTGACCGGGAGCGCTCGCGCTCGGTGCGGTGTCCTGCTCGACCATGGGGTTGTGGTAGTTCTTCGCACCCACCCGGGTGAAGAACTTCCGGTAGTCGATGTCGCCCGTGCCGAACGGCACCATGTCGTAGCCCAGGCCGCTCTGGGGATTGACCACGCCGTCCTTCGCGTGGAAGAGAGGGAAGCGGTTGGTGTTGCGGACCACGAGTCCGGCCGGGTCGAAGACACGCTCACGCTGCGAGCCGTCGTGGGCGGTGTACGTGTGGAACTTGTACTGGGCCACGTGCGCCCAGAAGACGTCCAGCTCCAGATAGACGCTCTTGCGGTCCGTCACCTTGAGGAAGTACTCCAGCTTCCGGATACCGGAGCTGCGGGTCGGCCGGCCCTGGGCGTCGAGCGGGCCGCCGTCGAGCAGGAAGTCGTAGGCGCTGTCGTGGTTGTGGGTGTAGAGCTTGATGCCCTCACGGCGGGCGATGGCGCCCAGGGTGTTCCACTTCTGCGCGGCGACGTCCCAGTCGGCCCGGTAGGGGGTGCCTGTGGGGTCGGCGCCGGTACCCATGTGCTCCATACCGAGGATGTTGGCGATCTCCAGATACCGCTTGAAGGTGTCCAGGTCGGACGGGGTCAGCGGCCAGGACGGGGGGATGAAGCCGTGGCTGCCCTGCGCCCGCAGGCCGTACTCGTCGAGCCAGGCGCGCAGCAGCTTCGCGCCCTGGACGGTGCCCAGATCGGCGCCGCCCGGCGCGCCCGCGTGCTGGCCGTAGCCGGCGAACTCCACCTGGCGGTAGCCGAAGCGCGACAGCTGCTTGAACACCTCGCGGAAGCCGGAGGGCAGATCGGATGCCAGTGGGTCGCGGCCGACCGCGTCACGCACGGTGTAGAGGATGATGCCGCGCTTGTGCGGCGGGACCAGAGCGGAACGCCCACCGCCATGGCCGGCGGCTTCCGCGCTGTCCTGCGCCAGGGCGGGCGCGGCGCCGAAGACCGGGGCGGCGACCGCCGCGGCGGTGGCGGCCGTGCAGGTGCTGAGGAAACGGCGGCGGCTGACGCCGAGTGCCCGGCGCAGGGCATCGCCGGTGACGGCTTCGTCGTTGAACGCGGTCACAGTGGTTCTCTCTTTCGTTGTCGCGGTGCTGCGGGTGCCCGACGGCTCGCCGCCCTCAGGAGAGGCCGGCGAGCCGCAGGAGAAGGGACTTCACTTCGGTGGCCGCGACGCGGCCGGACACTGCGCGGGGGGTGGAGACCAGGACGAGCGGACCTTCTTCGTCGCTCGTGGGGAGGCGGCCGTGGCTGCCGCGTACGGGTGAGGCGTCAAGGGGTACGACGGCGAGCCGATAGCGCATGCCGAGCTTCTTGCGGGCCACCGCCTTGGCCGCCTTGATCCGCACGTAAGGGTCTTCGGGATCCATGAACAGCTCGACGGGGTCGTAGCCGGGTTTGCGGTGGATCTCGACCAGCTGGGCGAAGTCGGGGGCGCGGGCGTCGTCGAGCCAGTAGTAGTACGTGAACCAGGCGTCCGGTGCGGCGATCGCGACCAGTTCCCCGGAACGCGGGTGATCGAGCCCGTTCGCCTTCTTGCCGTCGTCGTCGAGGATCTCGTCGATGCCCGGCAGGTCCTTCAACGCCTCGCGGGTGGCTGCCAGGTCCTCGGGCCGGCGGACGTAGACGTGCGCCAGCTGGTGGTCGGCGACGGCGAAGGCGCGGGAGGCCATCGGGTCGAGGTACTCCATGCCGTCCTGGGTGTGGACCTCGAGAAGTCCGGCACGCCGCAGGGCGCGGTTGATGTCGACGGGGCGGCTGACGCGGGTGATGCCGTACTCGGACAGCGCGACGACCGTGCGGCCCTCGGCTCGGGCGTCGTCGAGCAACGGGCCGATGACGGCGTCGAGTTCGGCGGCCGCCCGGTGGGAGCGCGGGTCGTCGGGGCCGAACCGCTGGAGGTCGTAGTCGAGATGCGGCAGGTAGCACAGGGTCAGGTCGGGCCGACGGGTGCGCATGACATGGCGGGTCGCGTCGGCGATCCACTGGCTGGAGACGATGTCCGCGCCGGGGCCCCAGAAGTGGAAGAGCGGGAAGGTGCCGAGTTTCTCGGTGAGTTCGTCGTGCAGGGCCGGCGGCCGGGTGTAGCAGTCCGGTTCCTTGCGGCCGTCGGAGTAGTAGACCGGACGGGGGGTGACGATGAAGTCGGTGTCGGCGCCCATGGCGTACCACCAGCAGATGTTGGCGACCGTGTAGCCGGGGTGCGCGCGGCGGGCCGCGTTCCAGAGTTTGTCGCCGCTGACCAGGCCGTTGTGCTGGCGCCACAGGAGTACGTCACCGAGTTCGCGGAAGTACCAGCCGTTGCCGACGATGCCGTGCTCGGTGGGGAGCGCGCCGGTGAGGAAGGTGGACTGCGCGGTGCAGGTGACGGCCGGGAGCACGGTGGACAGGTTCGCCTGCGAGCCGGAGGCCGCCAACGCCTTGAGGCGGGGCATGTGGTCCAGGAGACGGGGGGTGAGGCCGACCACGTCGAGCACCAGGAGCGGAGTGGGGCGGGTGCTCATGGCAGCTCCTTCAGGCCGAGGTCCGTCAACAGGCCACGGGCGAGGGCCAGTTCGGCGGCGATGCCCTCGACGAGCTGGGTCTTGGTGCGGGGGCGCAGCTCGGGCGGGAGTGCCTGCCAGGTGTAGGTCTCTACCTCGAGATGACGGGTGAGCGGCTCCGCGCCTCCCACCAGCAGGGTCAGGGTCTCCTGGAGCACGTGCAGGGTGGAGGTGAGCGGTGCGGCGGGCGGGGCGTGCAGGGGGACGTGGAAGTGGGCGCGCCAGGGTGCGTCGTCGGGCAGGGCATCGCCGGCCAGCGCCTCGCCGAGGTCGTCGGTGCCGCGCAGTCCGGCGGCGGTGAGGGTGCGGGTCTGGTGCAGGAAGCGCGGTTCCGCGAAGGCCGCGAGGGCGTCGCGTACCTCCGGCCGACGGGGTTCCTCGGCGTGCAGGGCCGCCGACAGCTGCGCCTTGGGGATGCCGACACCGGCCGCCTCGAGCGCGGCCAGCGCCGATGCCGGGCTCTCGAAGGAGGTGGCGAGGTGGCACGTGTCGACGCACACACCGATACGGTCGCCGGGCAGGGCGGTGAGCGGTCCGATCGCGTCGGCGGTCGTCTCCACCGTGCACCCGGGCTCCGGTTCGAGGGCGACACGGATCGACTTGCCGGTCAGCTCCTCCAGCGCGTCGAGCCGCCCCGACAGCGTGGTCAGGGCCGCACCGGCGGTGGCGGCGGCGCGCTCGTCGAAGTCGGTCCGCCAGGCGAGCGGAAGGGTGGAGATGGTCCCCTCGGTGACGTCGTCCGGCAGAAGCGCCGTCAGGAGCCGGGCCAGGTCGGTGGTGTACGCGAGGCGTTCGGTGTCGGCCCAGTCGGGCTGGTAGACGCGGTACTTGACCTCCTGTGCGCCGAATCCCTCGTAGGGAAAGCCGTTCAGGGTGGCGACTTCGAGGCCGCGCCGGTCCAGCTCGGCACGCAGTCCTCGCAGCGCCGCCGGGTCGGTGATCAGTGCGCGTGCGGCGTCCTTGGCGAGCCACAGGCCGATGCCGAGGCGGTCTCGTCCCAGGCTTTTGCGGACCGGCTCGCAGTGGTCGCGGAGCTGGGCGAGGATGCCGTCGAGGGTTTCGGCGGGGTGGACGTTGGTGCAGTAGGCGAGGTGGACGGTGGAGCCGTCCGGGTGGCGGAAGCGCATGCCCTACTCGCCCCCGCGCAGGATGGAGTTGCCCTCGTGCAGGCCCTCCGCCTCCGGGACGTCGAGCCGGAGACGGCCGCTGAGTCCGTAGAAAGCGGCCGGGTTGCGCCACAGCACCTGGTCGACGTCGTCCTCGCCGAAGCCGGCCGCGAGCATGGCGTCGGCGACCTTGCGGGTCTTCAACGGGTCGCTCTTTCCCCAGTCGGCGGCCGAGTTGACGAGGACCTTCTCCGTTCCGTACGTCCTCAGAATCTCGACCATGCGGTCCTCGTCCATCTTGGTGTCCGGGTAGACGGAGAACCCGAGCCAGCAGCCGCTGTCCTTCGCCTGCTGGACCGTCGTCTCCCCCAGGTGGTCGAGCAGCACCCGCTCCATGGGCAGGCTCGACTCGCGGACGACGTCCACGGTGCGGTGCAGGCCGGCGAGCTTGTCGCGGTGGGGCGTGTGCACGAGAGCGGGCAGGCCGTGGTCGGCGGCGAGCTGGAGTTGGGCGGCCAGCGCGGTGTCCTCGGCCGGTGTCACGGAGTCGTAGCCGATCTCGCCGACGGCGACGACGCCGTCCTTGACGAGGTAGCGGGGCAGGGCGTCCAGGACCGGCGTGCAGCGCGGGTCGCCTGCCTCTTTGGGGTTGAGCGCGATGGTGCAGTGGTGGGCGATGCCGTATTGGGCGGCGCGGAAGGGCTCCCAGCCGAGGAGGGCGTCGAAGTAGTCGAAGAAGGAGGCGGGCGAGGTGCGGGGCTGGCCCAGCCAGAAGGACGGTTCGACGACGGCGCGCACACCGGCGGCGTACATCGCCTCGTAGTCGTCGGTGGTGCGGGACGTCATATGGATGTGCGGGTCGAAGATACGCATCAAAGCTCCTTGGGCTCTTCGCCCGTCAGGGTCAGCACGCGACCGAGGTCGTCGGGGACTTCGCGGCCGGCGGCTGTTCGCTCGGCGGCGTAGTCGGTGAGCATGCGGGCCAGTTCGCCGTCGCCGGCCGCCCGCTGCGCCAAGCTCGCGACCGAGTCGACGGGGACGCCGGTGAACAGGCACTTCAGGACGGCGTGACGCCAGGCGTGCGGATCGAGGTGGGCGGCGGCGTAGGAGCCGACGGCGGCGGAGATGAGCCGGGTGTCGTTGCTGCGCAGAGCGTCCTCGACGAGGTGTACGGCGTGTGGTCCTTCAACCAGGGCCGGCAGCGCCCGTAGCACGGGGCGGCGTTCGGCGGCGCTGCCGTGCTGGCAGAGCCGGGTCAGGGTCTCGAGTCCCGCCCGGGCCTCGACCAGCAGCAGCGTACGGACGGCATCCGCGTTGCCGTGGCCGCAGTACCGCCCGGCGGCGGCGAACCGCAGCTCCCACGTACGGGCGGGGTACGGGGAAGAGGCCGCCGACGGTGCCGGTGCCGCACACGCGGCGTCGGCCAGCGCCTCGTCGAACCAGGCGCGCGCGGTGTCGTCGGGCAGCGCCGCGGCGACGTTGTCACGGGTCCAGGTAGAGGTCTGCGTCATGCCGCCGACGCTCCCTTCGTGGTGGTGGCTGCCGCGGTCCGGAGGAACTCGATGGAGGATCGGGCCAGTTCAGGGCCGGCGTGGGAGTGGCGGGGCAGTTCGACGACGGTGAGGCCCTGGTAGCCGGTGGCGGCGAGCGCGTCCAGCACGGGCGGGAAGTCGATCTCGCCGTCGCCGAACGGCAGATGCTCGTGCACCCCGCGGCGCATGTCCTCGATCTGCACATGCCGCAGCCAGGGCGCGGCCGCGCGGACGCACTCGGCGGGCGGATCCGGCTCCAGGCACTGGCAGTGGCCGAGGTCGAGGGTCAGGCCGAGAGGAGGAGGGCTGCCGAGGGACGTGCGCAGGTGATGGAAGTCGGCGAGGGTGGCGAGGAGGTGGCCCGGTTCGGGCTCGATCGCGATCGGCACGCCGGCGGCGGCCGCGGCGTCGAGCACGGGCGCGAGCGCCTCCTGAAGGCGCTGCCACGCGGTGTCGTCGTCGGTGCCGGGCGGCGTGATGCCGCTGAAGCAGTGCACGGCGTGCGCTCCGAGGTCCGCCGCGACCCTGACCGCCGTGACCAGCAGTCGGGTGCGGGCTGCACGCCCCTCGGGGTCCGGGTCGAGCAGCGACGGACCGTGCTTGCGGTGCGGGTCGAGCACGTAGCGGGCGCCGGTCTCGACGGTCACGGTGAGACCGAGTGCGCCGAGCCGCCGGGCGACCCGGGCGGTGCGGGCGGCGAGATCGGGGGCGAGCGGGTCGAGGTGCATGTGGTCGAGCGTGAGCCCGACGCCGTCGTAGCCCAGGTCGGCGAGCAGGCCGAGGGCGTCGTCGAGACGGAGGTCGGTGAGGCCGTTGGTGCCGTAACCGAGGCGGAGTCGCTTGCGGCGGCTCATGTGAGGCTCACCTTCCGTGCGAGGGTGCGTGCCACGGGGACGAGCCCCAGCACGGCGAGAGCGGTGACGTTCGCCCCGGACCGGGCGGCGAGCGCGGCCTGGAGCGGGATCATGGCGCGGATCCCGCCGCCGACGGCGCGCTGTGTGAGGGGCGGGGACGGGTTGAGAGCGGCGTGCAGGCAAGGAATGGCTGCGGTACGGACGTACGCGGCGGCCGTCAATGCCGGGAGGTGCCCTGCGGTAGCGCGTGTCCGTGCCAACAGCAGTCCGAGCGTGGTGGTCGCGCCGAGCGCGGCCAGGGGGGTGAGTGTGGAACCGCCGTGCGCCTCGTGCCGCGAGACGGAGGTGACGGCGTAGGTGTGGGCGGCCAGCGCGACGGCGGAGGCGGCGGTGCGGCGGGCGGCACCGGGCGGTGCGCCATACCTCCCGCCCAACCCCTCACCGTTGTTTCGCTCATGACGGAACATCAGGTATCGCGGCTCCCCGCTCCCGGCGACAGACTCGCCCGGCAGCTCGCGGCGAGCGGACGGTGCCGTGCCGACGCCCCTTCGCCTGGAGGGCGTCGCACCTGGCGCCGACATGGTGGCCGTGGCCCCGAGCAGGAGGTCCAGGGCGCGGGCCGCGGCCATCGCCGCCGGGGCCGCAGCGGTGTGCTTCAGCCGGAGGTCGTACGCCCAGACCGTGGCGGTCAGTGCCGACGCCACCGCGAGCGCGGGGCGGCCGGCGCGGGCGGCGAGCGTCAGTCCCGCCGCGGTCAGGAGTCCGGCCGCACCCAGCGCCGCCGTCGGAGAGATCCGGCCGGAGGGGACGGGTCGATGGGGACGGTCGACGGCGTCCTCGTCGCGGTCGGCCCAGTCGTTGAGCGCCATGCCCGCCTCGTACAGGCAGAGCGAGGCGCCCACGGCGTACGCCGTGCCCCGGCCCGGCCGCAGCCCGGTGGCCGCGGCACCGGCGAGGGCGTCACCGGGCACGGTGAACAGCGCGGAGACACGGAGCAGTTCGGCCCAGCCCCGCAGCCGTGCCCGCCGCCCGCGCCCCGGCCCCGCGCCCCCGGGGGCCATGAACCAGACACCTGTGCGTGCGGTCCGCACGCCGGTCTGGGGCTCCGATGCGTTCCCGTCGTTGTTCACGGGCTGCCTCCCTGCCATGTCGATGTTCCGATGTGGATGGAGGACGGTGGGCGGGGGCTCGAGTGCCTCCCGTCCACCGCCGGCATTTGGGCGGCTTTGGCCGCGACCCGGGAGAACTGCCCCGTGGTTGGCGCGGTTACGGCGTGCGAGTGGGCGGCAAATGGCCGCCGGTGAGGAATGCGGGTTACCTGAGGGGTTCTTGGCCCTGCGCTGTGGAGGGCCTTCCTCCGTAGGCCGGTCGAACGAGCTGCGCGCCGTGCGACCTGAACACGCCGTCAGTCTCGAACCACTGTGTGGTGCCTGTGCACGAAGGGACCGTAGCCCCGTTCGTCCTTGGCCGGAACCCCTTGCGCACGAAGACGGCGGACTTCTTCCCGGGTCAGGACAAAGCAGTTTCCGGGCAGCGCGGACCAGCCCGGCGGCTCTCCACTGCCGGGCACTGATCGCCGCTCAATAGCGACGGCATGTCGCGCCCCAGTGCAAGGAACCCTTACAGCGGAGCGCCTAGTTGTCGCCGCCTCCGAAGGCGGCGTCGAAGGACGCCGAAGGCGGGTCGAAGTCGAAGCGCTTCAGATGGGCGAGTGCCTGCGGCGCACCGACGAGGCGGTCCATGCCGGCGTCCTCCCACTCCACGGAGATCGGCCCGCCGTAACGGATCGAACGGAGCATCCGGAACACGTCCTCCCAGGGGACGTCGCCGTGCCCGGCGGAGACGAAGTCCCAACCGCGCCGCGGGTCACCCCAGGGCAGATGGGAGCCGAGCCGCCCGTTGCGCCCGTCCAGCCGCTTGCGGGCCTCCTTGCAGTCGACGTGGTAGATCCGGTCCCGGAAGTCGTAGAGGAAGCCGACCGGGTCCAGGTCCTGCCAGACGAAGTGGCTGGGGTCGAAGTTGAGCCCGAAGGCAGGGCGGTTGTCCACGGCCTCCAAGGCGCGTTTGGTGGTCCAGTAGTCGTAGGCGATCTCGCTCGGATGGACCTCGTGGGCGAAGCGGACGCCTTCGGTGTCGAACACGTCCAGGATCGGGTTCCAGCGTTCCGCGAAGTCCTCGTAGCCACGCTCGATCATCCGCTCCGGTACCGGCGGGAACATCGCCACCAGATGCCAGATCGACGATCCGGTGAAACCGACGACGGTGTCGACGCCGAAGGCGGCCGCGGCCCGCGCCGTGTTCTTGATCTCGGCCGCGGCCCGTCGGCGCACGCCCTCCGGCTCCCCGTCACCCCAGATCCGGGCGGGCAGGATGCCCTGGTGCCGTTCGTCGATGGGGTTGTCACAGACGGCCTGGCCGACGAGATGGTTGGAGATCGCCCAGCACTTCAGGCCGTACTTCTCCAGCAGGGCGTGCCGACCGGCCAGGTAGGACGGATCGGCCAGGGCCTTGTCGACCTCGAAGTGGTCGCCCCAGCAGGCGAGTTCGAGACCGTCGTAGCCGAAGTCGGCGGCCCGTCGGCAGACCTCCTCCAACGGCAGATCGGCCCACTGACCGGTGAACAGGGTGAACGGGCGTGGCATGGTGCCTCCGAGCGGGGTTCCTTGCCGGATCTCTACCGGACTTCGGCCTCGACGGCCTGGACAGGGGTGTAGACGGAGTTCTTCTGCGCGCTCTCCTCCACCGCGGCGAGCACCCGCTGCACCCGCAGACCGTCGGCGAACGACGGCCTCGGATCGGTACCGGACGCGATGGCCTCGACGAGGTCGCGGGCCTGGTGGGCGAAGGTGTGCTCGTAGCCGAGCGCGTGGCCCGGTGGCCACCAGCCCTCCAGGTACGGGTGCTCGGCCTCGGTGACGTCGATCCTGCGGAACCCCGCCGTGGCGGCGGGCTCCCGATGGTCGTGGAAGGACAGCTCGTTGAGCCGCTCCAGGTCGAACGCGAGCGAACCGGACTCGCCGTTCACCTCCAGCCTCAGGGCGTTCTTGCGCCCCGTCGCCATCCGCGTCGCCTCGAACGTGGCGAGCGCCCCCGAGGCGAGCCGGCCGGTGAAGACGGCCGCGTCGTCGACCGTCACCGGCCCGCGCCGGGTGCCGCCGGAGGCGGTCAGGCCGGAAGAGGCACCGTCGAGGCGGGGGCGTTCCTTGACGAAGGTCTCCATCTGGGCGGAGACCCCGACCAGCACCTCACCCGCCAGGAACTGGGCGAGGTCGACGATGTGCGCGCCGAGGTCGCCGAGCGCTCCCGACCCCGCGTGCTCCCGCTGCAGCCGCCACGTCAGCGGGAAGTCGGGGTCGACCAGCCAGTCCTGGAGGTAGCTGACGCGCACGTGGCGCAAGGTGCCGAGCCTGCCCTCGGCGATGAGCCTGCGGGCGTAGGTGAGGGCGGGCACGCGCCGGTAGTTGAAGCCCACCATGGCCAACTGGCCGCGCGAGCGGGCCGCTTCGGCGGCCGTGGCCATGGCCTCCGCCTCGGCGACCGAATTGGCCAGCGGCTTCTCGCACAGTACGTGCTTGCCCGCCTCCAGCGCCGCGATGGCGATCTCCGCATGACTGTCGCCCGGTGTGCAGATGTCGACGAGTTGCACGTCGTCGCGGGCTATGAGGGCGCGCCAGTCGGTCTCCGCCGCGGCCCAGCCGTGCTTGTCGGCAGCCGCCCGCACGGCGTGCGCGTCGCGGCCGGCGATCGCGGCCAGGACCGGCCGCAGCGGCAGGTCGAACACGTGCCCTACGGTGCGCCATCCTTGTGAGTGGGCGGCGCCCATGAACGCGTAGCCGACCATGCCCACGCCGAGTGTCGGCGGTGCGGTCCGACTGTCCCTCTGTTCCATACGGATTCCTCCTCGTCGGAGTGTCACTGACTCATCGCTGTGTTCGCGGGGCACGCGGCGACGGGTCACCGCACGGCCCGGACCGGTCAGATGAAGCCGGTCGGCAGGTACTGGTCGACGTTGTCCTTGGTGACCACGGCCGAGTAGAGGGTCAGCGAAGACGGGATCTCGAACTCTGCGAGGCCACCGACGCCCTTGCCCTGGCCCAGCGCCCGGGCGAGATCGATGGCGGAGGCGGCCATCGTCGGCGGGTACAGGACGGTCGCCTTGAGCACGCTGTTGCCGGCCTTGATGGCGTCCATCGCGGACTTGGCACCCGCGCCCCCGACCATCAGGAAGTCGTCACGACCGGCCTGGTCGATGGCGCGCAGCGCGCCCACGCCCTGGTCGTCGTCGTGGTTCCACAGCGCGTCGAAGCTCGACTGGGCCTGCAGCAGTTGCGCCATCTTGGCCTGGCCGGACTCGACCGTGAAGTCGGCCGCCTGGCGAGCCACCTTCTTGATGTTCGGGTAGTTCTTCAAGGCGTCGTTGAAGCCCTTGGTGCGCTGCTGGGTCAGCTCGAGGTTGTCGAGGCCGGCCAGTTCGACGACCTTGGCGTTCTTCTTGCCCTTGAGCTGTTCGCCGATGTAGTGGCCGGCGTTGAGGCCCATGCCGTAGTTGTCGCCGCCGATCCAGCAGCGGTACGCCTGCGGGGAGGCGAACACACGGTCCAGGTTGACGACGGGGATACCCGCCCTCATGGCCTGCAGGCCGACCTGGGTGAGCGCCTTGCCGTCGGCCGGCAGGACCACCAGGACGTCGACCTTCTTGTTGATCAGCGTCTGGATCTGGCCGATCTGCTGGGCGGTGTCGTTGGACCCCTCGGTGATCTCCAGCGTGACGTCGGAGTATTTCTTCGCACGCGACTTGGCGTTGTCGTTGATGGCGTTGAGCCAGCCGTGGTCGGCCTGGGGGCCGGCGAAGCCGATGGTGACGGGCTTGCCCGGCTTGTCGTCCGCGACCGGGGCGGCGTTGTCCGCGGCCTTTTCCTGGTTCGTGGGCTCATTGCTGGTGCAGGCCGTCAGCAGCGCGCCGGCGGAGACGGCTGCGGTGCCGAACAGGAGTGATCTGCGGCTGGTGGCGGGGGTTCGTGCCATGGCGGATGGACCCTTCGGCTGGGCGGTGTGCGTCAGATGGAGGATGTGGGGGTGCCGTACGGCGGTGTCAGGGGCCGCCGTACGGCGGCGCTGCACGGCGTCAGGCATCGCCGCCGCGCATCGAGCGGCGCTGGACCAGGACGGCGGCGACGATGATGGCGCCCTTCGCGATCTGCTGGACAGCGGTCTCGAGGTTGTTCAGGGCGAAGATGTTGGTGATCGTGGTGAAGACCAGGACACCGAGGACGGAGCCGATGATGGTGCCGCGGCCGCCGCTGAGCAGGGTGCCGCCGATGATCGCCGCGGCGATGGCGTCCAGTTCGTAGAGGTTGCCGTTGGTGTTCTGCCCCGAGCCGGCGAGCACGATCAGCATGAACGCGGCGATACCGCAGCACAGTCCGGACAGCAGGTACAGGTACAGACGCTGGCGGCGGACGTCGATGCCGGCGAGGCGTGCCGCTTCCGCGTTGCCGCCGACCGCGACGGTGCGACGGCCGAAGGTGGTGCGGTTGAGCAGCAGCCAGCCGATGACCGTGACAGCGGCGAAGATCAGGACGAGGGGCGGGATGCCGAGGATGTAGGCATCCCTTGCACCGAGATCGAGCACCGATGGGACGGTCACGACCTGGGTGCTGCCGTCCGTGATCTGCAACGCCAGACCGCGGGCGGAGGCGAGCATGGCCAGCGTCGCGATGAACGGCACCATCCTGCCGTAGGCGATCAGCAGACCGTTGACGAGCCCGCAGCCCACACCGACGATCACGGCGGTGAAGAGGATGCCCGCGAAGCCGAACTCCTGTGTGGCCACGGTCGTCGCCCACACCGAGGCGAGGGCCACCATCGCGCCGACCGACAGGTCGATCCCGCCGCTGGTGATGACAAACGTCATGCCGACGGTGACGACGCCGATCACGGACGCCTGAGTGAGGACGAGCTGTAGATTGCTCGTCGCCAGGAACTGGTCCGGCGCGGTGATCCCTCCGACCACGACGAGGACGGCGAGCACTCCGAGCAGGGACAGAGTGCGCACATCCCACCGCAGTCCGGATCGGCGCGAACTCTGCTGGTCCCCCGCGGACTTGGCGGCGGACGTCGGCGCTTCCTTCTGCGCCGCAGTGGCCGGCTGCGTCATGGCGTCAGGCTCCCTTCCATCACAAGATCAAGTACTCGGTGCTCGTCGAGCTCCCGGGCGTCCGCCGTGTGCACGACACTGCCTTCACGGAGCACCAGCACCCGGTCGGCGAGACCCAGGACTTCGGGCACCTCACTGGACACGAGAAGTACGGCCAGGCCCTCGTCGGCCAGCCGGCGAATCACTGCGTAAAGCTCCGCCCGGGCGCCGATGTCGACACCTCTGGTCGGCTCGTCCAGCAGCAGCACCTTGCAGCCTCGCAACAGCCACCGTGCGAGCACCGCCTTCTGCTGGTTGCCGCCGGACAGGGTCCTGATCGCGGCATCGGGATTGTCCGGCCGGAGGGACAGTTCCCGAACCGCCTGGTGCGTCGCTGCTCGCTCGGCGCGCCGGTCGAGCCAGCCCGCGCGGGCGAACCGGGACAGGGTGGAGATCGAGACGTTGCTGCTGACGGACTCCAGCATCAGCAGGCCCTGAGCCTTGCGTTCCTCGGGCGCGAGGCCGATGCCGGCGCGGACGGCGGCGCGGACACTTCCAGGGCGCAGGGGTGTGCCGTCGACGAGGACTCGGCCGCCGTCGGGCTTGCGAGCCCCGTAGATCGTCTCCAGGATCTCGCTGCGCCCGGACCCGACGAGCCCGGCCAGACCGACGATCTCACCGGGCCGCAGCTCCAGATCGACGGGCGCGAACTCCCCTCGCCTGGTCAGCGCTTCGACCTTCAGCACTGGTTCTCTCCCCGCGGCGAACCCGGCCTTGGGGCGCTCGGGGAAGACGTACTCCACATTCCGCCCGGTCATCAGGGCCACGACCTCATCGGTCGGCGTCGACTCGGCGGGCAGACCGCCCGCGACCGACCGGCCCTCCTTCAGGACCGTGACCCGGTCGCCGATGCGCCGGATCTCCTCAAGACGGTGGGAGATGTAGATGACGGCGACACCCTCCGCCGTCAGATCGCCCACGATCCTGAAGAGGTTGTCCACCTCTTCGGGGTCGAGCGCCGCCGACGGCTCGTCCATCACGATCAAACGAACCTCGTGGGACAGCGCGCGGGCCATCGAGACGATCTGCTGCTGCGCCGCGGACAGGTCGCCGACGAGCGTCGTCGGATCGATCTCCGAGTGTCCCAGACGTTTCAGCAGTTCCGCGGTCGCCGTACGGGCGGCAGAGCCGCGCACGACGAATCCTGCGGAGGTGGGTTCGTGCCCGAGGAAGACGTTCTCCGCGACGGACAGCCCCTCGATCAGGTCGAGTTCCTGGTAGATGGTGGCGATGCCGAGACGCATGGCAGCGACCGGCGACCCCAGGGTCACGCGCTCACCGCGCCAGGTGATCTCGCCGCTGTCCGGCTGGTGGGCTCCGGCGAGCACTTTGATCAGAGTGGACTTGCCTGCCCCGTTCTGGCCGAGCAGGCAATGGACCTCGCCGGCCTGGACCTCGAGATCCACGCCGTCCAGGGCGCGAACGCCCGGGAACGACTTGGTGATACCGGACATGGCGAGCAGGGGTGGTTGTGGTGCCATTGGGAATCCCCTCGGCGGATGCGGGCCGTGAGCGGGCAGGGCTGGGTGGTTCGGGGAGACGACTCTGGAGCCCCTGGCGTCGTGTGCGCTGGGGCGTAGGGGCTGAGAAGAGCAGGGCAGGCCTGATGGCCTGGCAACCATGCGGTGGTGGCAGCCGCCGACACTTCATGTGTTACGGCGGTGATGTGGGTGGTGCGATGGCTCTACGGGTATCGCGGGGGCGCCATGGGGTTGCCGAGGCGTAATGGGTGCAGCATCGCCAATGCGGTTGCAGTGACGCCTGGTTGCACGGACGTTTGGTTGTAGTGGCGCTTGGTTGTATGGCGCCGCAGAGTTGCAGTGGCCCGAGTGGTGGCCCGTCGCCGAAGAGGCGGCAGCGATCAGGCCGGTGAGAAGACGTGGTCGCTGATGAGCCGGGCCGCGCCGATGGCTCCGGCGGCCGGTCCCAACTCGCCCAGCACGATCGGCAGATTGCCCGTGGCCAGCGGCAACGACTGCCGGTACACCTGGGTCCGGACGCTGGCCAGCAACGTGTGCCCGAGCCCGGTCACACCGCCGCCGATCACCACCAGCCCAGGATTGAAGAAACTGACAAGACCGGCGATGACCTGCCCCAGACGCTTCCCGCCCTCCCGGATCAGCTCCAGAGCCACCGCGTCCCCTGCCGCCGCGGCAGCCGACACATCCTCGGCCGTCAGACGCCCGGCCGTGTCCAGCCGGGCAGCGAGCTGCACCGACCGGCCCTCACGTGCGGCCTGCTCCGCGTCACCGGCCAGCGCGGCACCGCTGAAGTGAGCTTCCAGACAGCCCCGGTTGCCGCACATACACGCGCGACCTCCCGGTTCCACCTGAATATGACCGATGTCGCCGGCACTGCCGGTCGTCCCCCGGTAGACCTCACCGCCGACGACGATGCCGCAGCCGATGCCGGTGCCGATCTTGACGCACAGGAAGTCGCCCACGGAACGAGCGACGCCCGCGTGCTGCTCTCCCATCGCCATCAGGTTCACGTCGTTGTCGACCATGACCGGGCAGCCGAGCTCCTGGCTGAGCGCCTCCCGTACGGGAAAGCCGTCCCAGCCGGGCATGATCGGCGGTGCGACCGGTACGCCCTCGGGGAAGCGGACCGGTCCCGGGACGCCGATACCGGCGCCGTCGAAACCCTCCGCGACACCGGAGGCCTTCAGCTTCGCGGCCATCGACAACACCTGCTCGAAGACCGCCACCGGCCCTTCCCGGACATCCATCGGTTGATTCAGCTGACCCAGGACCTCCAGCTCCGCATTGGTCACGGCGACATCGACCGACGTGGCACCGATGTCGACACCGAGGAAACGCAGGGTCGGCGCGAGCCGGATGTTGTGCGACCGCCGGCCGCCCCGGGACGGAGCCAGCCCGTCCGCGACAACCAGCCCCGTCTCCAGCAGCCGGTCCACTTCGACTGCCAGCTTCGAACGGGACAGGTCCACCAGATCACCCATCTGGGCACGAGAGTTGGATCCGTTGTCACGCAGCAGACGAAGCAGCCGCGCCTGATGCGCGTTCTCAGGTCGAGCAGTCATCCGTCTCACGATCCCACCTCTCAGGGAGGAACGTAACAACGATTTTCCAGACTGGGAAGTACTTACGCATGGTTAAGGCACTACTTTTTCCACGCGCAGGACAAAGACCGGACGTGACCTCTGTGAGCCCTACGCCGGACCGGATCTCGGCGTCCACCGGCCCCAGCGGGCATGGGGTCCGGGGCTGGACGAGGTTCGGAGGGCGATGCCGACTCCCGGCGGTTCGCCTGAGGCGGTGTTCGAAGGCGCTCGCCGGATGTGACGAGGTGAGTGTGGCCTGCCGAGGGTCGGAGCTGCCGAGGCTGCCGGCCGGCAGCGCGTGTGCCGGCCGATGACGGCGCGCACGCAGCGGCGGACGGTCAGGATGGGTACATGAGAAGAAGAACCTCCGCCGAGTCCCAGCCGACGTCGCTGGGATCCGTACTGTCTCTGTGGTCGAAAGACTCCATCCTGTCCATCGGTTCAGTGGGATCCGTGCTGTCCATCGGCTCCGTCGGTTCCGCTCTTTCAATCGGGTCGATCGGAAGTTCTCTGTCCGTCGGCTCGATCGGATCATCACTGTCTCTGCTCTCGGCCGGATCGTGGCTGAGCACGGGATCGGTGCTCTCAGCTCAGTCGACGTGGTCCGTTCTGTCTTGGCGCTCCAGCCGGGCGTTCCTGTCCGTGGGGGCCGCTGCCTGCCTCGTCGGAGCGACCCTCGTGCACATCAGGGAATCCAAGGGAGCGGGCGACTTCGTCGCGTGAGCGACACTGTTGTGAGATCGGACTGCCGTCGAGCAGGCTGCGCTCGAACGCAGAGCGCGAACCGCCTTCGTGGGCTCGGCTGGAGGGAAGAGAAGGGACATACCTGGCGCAGGCCGCCGAGCACAGCAACACCAACGTCCCGTTCGGACAACTGCTGGTGCTCGACCTGACGGAGAAGTCCAAAGCCGGCAGCCTTCGTGTGGACGAGCTCGCCCGGGTGGCCTCGCACCGGCCGCCGAGCCCCTGCGTTGATCGCGCCGTTGTCGCAGGCATCGTCACCGGGAACCGCTTCACCCCAGTGACTTCTCCTAAAACGGAGTTGGTCAGCCCTCTCGGGCAGCGAGGTGTCGCCTACGACCTCGCGCCCTACCGGGAGAAGTTCCGGCGTCGTCTGCCGGAATCGCTGGACGAGCTCCGCTCCAGCGCGTCCCGGTCGACCAGGTGGATCCCGTAGCGCGGGCCACTGGCTCTCGCGGCCGTCGTGAACCCTCCGGTGGTGACGATCACAGCGAATTCGGCACCGTGGTCGTGGCGGTAGGTTCCGTTGACCCGCTTACGTCCTGGTCTCCGACCCTTCGGTCCGGTCGCAGCCGCTTGCACTGCACGACCACCCGCCGTCGGGACCCGTCGACGACCAGTACGTCGGCTCCCTTGTCCCCTGCTCGGCCGACATGCTGCGCGGCCAGCCCGTCCCTGCGCAGCAGGGAGCAGATCGCCAGTTCGAACGCCGTGGGGTCCAGGGAATCGAGATGTGCCAGCGAATAGCGCACGGGCCCTGCGGCAAGCGCCGAGCGGCCAGCCCACGCCATTACGGCCGATCCCCCCGGCTTCAGCGTCAGCCCGGCAGCTGCGGAAGCCAGCCCGAACCCGGTCCGCACCGGCCACTGCTGGGCCACCTGCCACAGCACGACGAGCCCTGCCATGCTTCCGAGCCCCCACACCCACCAGGGAATCGCGGCCCACCCGCCCTGGCTGCGGCTGCGCCGCATCAGCCGGCTGCCCCGAAGAGCGTCCACACTCCGAAGGCCAGACCGAACAGCGCGAGTCCCGCAAGGTCGGTGACTGTGACAAGGGTGAAGCCGTGATCCTGGCAACGGGCGAACAGCCCTTTGCGCCTGCGGCGGCACGGCCGGTGGTACTGCGTCGGTCCACCGCAACGGGACACCAGCACACATCCGCCTATGCCAAGCAATCCCATGACAAGTAGCACTGAACCCCCTGATCCCCCCGCACAATCCTTCATATGTATGGGAGAGTGGCGCGTTCCGACCAGTACATCTTCGGACGAACCACAGGGCGCGCGTTCCGGTCACTCGCCCACGCCGTCCGCTCCCCGGCCTGCCGTGGTGTGGCCGCTGTCACTTCTGGACCGCTCGGTGTCGGTGTCACCGTCTAGGATTTCTTCCGGGAATTCAGCCGGGCTGCCTAGGCCGCACCAGCAAGAATGCGACCGGCACGCACGGACATGAGCTGACACGGGGCGGGAGCGACATGGAGGACGGCCGGTGGACGACGGTCACCGAGTCCGAGTTCGAGCACGAGCGCCGCGGTCTTGAGGCCATCCGGAGGCTCCTGCCGAACGAGGAGCCCTGGCGTGCCTGGTCGAACTTCACCTTCACGGCGAACAGCGGGCACGTCCGCGAGATCGATCTCATGGTCACCGCGCCGGCCGGAGTGTTCCTGGTCGAGCTGAAGGACTGGCACGGGTCGGTGAGTGGCGGCGGCAACAGTTGGGTGCAGACGACACCCGGCGGTACCCAGCGTCGGCACGGCAATCCGCTGCATCTGACCAATCAGAAGGCCAAGGAGCTGGCGGGCCTGATCGGGAACGTCGTGGGGCGTGGCCCCGGGCGGCCGAGGATCTGGGTGGGTGAGGCGGTCTGTTTCACCGACGACAGGTTCCGCGTGAATCTGACGGGCGCCGACCTGAATGGCGTCTTCAAGATCAGGCAGCTGGTGGAGATGCTCGCCGTTCCGCCGGAGGGGGCCCGGGGGCAGGTGACCGCCGGGGTCTCGCGCCAGGTCGACGCGGCCCTCAAGCAGCTCGGCATCGCGTCCGTCCGCCGTCAGCACGAGGTGGGGTCGTACCTCCTGGAGACGAAGTCGTTCGACTCCGGTCCGACCTGGGCCGACTACCTGGGGCGTCACACCCAGCTCCACGATCTGGCGCGGGTGCGGGTCTTCCTCAGCGAGCGGGGTGCTTCGGACACTGAGCGCGCCTCGGTGGAGAAGGCCGCCGCGCGTGAGGCCGCGGTGCTCAGCCGGTTCCGGCACCCGGGCGCCGTCCAGCTGAAGAGCTACCTGCCGTCGGGACATCCCGCAGGTCCGACGATTCTCTTCGACTACCACCCGGAGACCCTCAGGCTCGACGACTACCTGGTGGAGCACGGAGAGCTCCTCGGCCTGCCCGGCCGTCTCGCGCTGGTCCGCCAGCTCGCCGAGACGCTCCGTTCCGCGCACTCCAACCGGCTCCATCACCGCACGCTGTCGGCGCACGCGGTGCACGTGATCCCGCGCAACCGCGGTCCGCGCGGGCGCGAACTGGGCGAGGAGCAGCGCTGGCTGAGCCCTCGGCTGCAGATCGCGGACTGGCAGATCGCCTCCGGGCAGAGCGCCAGTCAGGGCAAGCCGCTGACGCTGGCCACCTCCCATGTGTCCGGTCTGCACGTCTCCCAGCAGGCCGACCCGTATCTGGCGCCCGAGCTGCGGATCCCGAAGGCAGACCCGGTCCGGCTCGATGTGTACGGGCTCGGCGTTCTCACGTATCTCCTGGTCACCGGCCAGGCGCCGGGTGCGACCCAGAGTGAGGTCCTGTCCCGTCTGGAGGCGGGTGAGACGCTCGCCCCGAGCGCGCTGGTGGACGGCCTCAATCCCGACATCGACGACCTGGTGGAGGCGTCCACCGCGTACGAGCCGAGCCGCCGTCTTTCCACGGTCGACGACTTCCTGGAGATGCTGGAATTCGTCGAGGAGGCGTTCGCCGAGAAGGACGCCGCGGGTGGAGAGTCGGCTGTCGGCGCCTCCCCGGCCTCGGAGGCCGGTGGAGAACAGACCGAGCCGGAGAAGGACCCGCTGGAAGCGGTGGCCGGTGATGTGTTCGCCGGGCGCTGGGAGATCGTGCGCCGTCTCGGCACGGGCTCGACGTCGCGGGCGTTCCTGGTCCGTGACCTGGCCGGCGAGCCCCGTCGCAGCGGCAGCATGCCGGTGGCGGTGCTCAAGGTCGCGCTCAGCGAGGCGAAGCACGTGGTGCTCGACCGGGAGGCCGATGTCCTGGGCCGGATCCACCGGGATTCCAGCATCATCGCGCTGTACGAGCGGGAGCCGCTGACCCTCGCGGGCCGCAGGGTGCTCGCCCTGGAGTACGTGGGCGACAGCCGCGCACTGGACACGGAGGGGGGCACGGGCAAGGCCGCACGCAGACGTGAGGACACCGTCGCCCGTCAGCTGCGGGACTACGGCCGCCTCCGTATGGACCAGCTGGAGACGTACGGAAAATACCTGTTCGGCGCGGTGGAGCACCTGGAGGCGGAGGGCATCTGGCACAGGGACCTGAAGCCGGACAACATCGCGATCCGGATCCGTCCCAACGGCACCCGGCAGCTCGTGATGATCGACTTTTCGCTGGCCGGATACCCCGCGAAGGAGATCGAGGCGGGTACCGAGGGCTATCTCGACCCCTTCGTCGGAATCATCACGCGCGGTTCGTACGACGGCCACGCCGAGCGGTACGCGCTGGCCGTCACGCTGCACGAGATGGCGTCCCGCGAGCTGCCCCGATGGGGCGACGGCTCGGTCACGCCCCGGCAGACCGATCCGAAGGAGTGGCCGTACCCGCAGTTGGCCTCCGACGCCTTCGACGACCCCGTACGGGACGGCCTGGTGGCCTTCTTCCGCAAGGCCCTGGCCCGGGACGTGAAGGACCGCTTCCCGGACCTGAAGCCGATGGAGCGCGCCTGGAACGCGATCTTCCTGGACGCCCAGCGGACGACCGCTCCGAGCTCCGGGCACGGCAACAAGGCGGTGGCGGTAGAAAGCGCCGCGCCGCGGATCGGCCAAAGCGACGACGAGACCTCGGCCGAGGAGATCCGCGACGAGCAGGCGGAGCGGGCCGACCGTTCCACACCGCTGTCGGTGGCGGGCTTGACGCTCGCGGCGCAGTCCCAGCTGTTCGACCTGGGCCTGAACACCGTGGGGGACGTCCTCGACTACTCGGTGCGGAAGTTCCTGACCGCGCCGGGCATGGGCGCTCGGACCCGCACGGAGATCCAGAACCGGCAGAAGCAGTGGAACTTGCGACTCGGCAAAACACCGGCGCCGATGAGCAAGGAGGCGCTCAAGGCCGCCCGCGAGGAGGCCACCGAGCTGGAGCGGGCGGCCGCCGAATCGGTCGCGGCGGACGGCGGCGACACCGGCCTGGAGGTGCTGCGCGCACTGAGTCTGGACGCACTCGCCTCCCGCCTGGTGCCGCGTCCATCGGGCGGCAACGCCCGTTCCAACGCGAAGGAGCGTGAGGCTGTCCGGCTGCTGCTCCGGCTTCCCGACGAGAACGGTGACCTGCCCGCGGGGCTGCCCTGGGTCCGGCAGGCGGACGTCGCCAAGGCCCTCGGCCTCACCGTGGGCCGCATCCCGCAGATCGTGAAGAAAGCGCGCGAGCGCTGGTACAACGATCTCGCGCTGAAGCTGCTGAGCGAGCAGGTGATCGAGCTGGTCGCCGAGCGCGGCCGGGTCGTGCCGGTGCTCGAACTCGCCGACGCACTGCTGGCCCAGCGCGGCAGCAAGGTGGCGAAGCGTCGGGACCGGCGTGCGCTGGCGCTGTCGCTGCTGCGTGCGGTGGTGGAGCGGGAGCAGTTCCGGGAGCAGTACGAGGAGACGCCACCGCGTTTCCGCTACTTCCACGCCCGGCTGCCCAAGGGCGCCGACCCGGTGCTCGGACTGATCGTCATCGACGTCCGCGACGGAGAGGACAGTGACGACGGGGCGGACACCCCGACCCTGCCGGCTCTCCGGGAGTACGCGCTCAAGCTGGGCGCGCAGGCGGACGAGCTGGCGAGCCTGGAGTCCCTGCCGACGGCGAGCACGGTCCTCACCAAGCTGGCCGCGATCCGGCAGCCGCCGGGGGCGCTCGGCTGGGACGAGCGGCGGACGGCCGAGATCGCGGTCGCGGCTTCCCCGGGGGCCGCGCTCACGCCCCGCCTGGAGATCTATCCACGCGATCTGGACCTCGTACGCGCACTGCGGATCACCCAGGCCGGTGTGGTAGCCGTGCAGCCGGGTGTCGAGGAGGAGCGCCAGCCGGGGCTCACCGTCGACGCTCTGCACAAGCGGGTCGCGACCCGCTTCCCCGACCTGGGCGACGATCCCCTCGTCCCGCGCGAACTGCCGGTCGGCAGCGCGCTGGTGCGGTTGCTGAAGCAGGCCGGCTTCGAGCTGAAGCTGGCGACCCGCTACGACAAGACCCTCCGGCTCGTCCCGGACCGACCCGCCGGGGAGTTCACCAGCGGACTGACGTCCGCGAGCTGGGGTGTCGCGGGCTCGGCGGCGCGGCGGTCCGCGCCGACGCAGTACGACGCGGACGCGGCGGTCGCGGCGGCAGTGAAGGCCGAGCAGCGGCTCGTGCACTCGGCGGGGCAGGACGGTTTCCGGGTCCTGACCGTGCCGCACCTGGGTGCGGAGACGGCGGTACGACGGCTGGCCGGCCAGCCGTACGGGGCCGCGGTCGTCTCGCTGACCGGGCTGTTCCTCGCCGAGCTGCGCGGTGTGATCGCCGAGGCGGCCAAGCCGACCTGGGAGACCGTCCTCAAGGCGGACGCCGCCGAGGCGGGCACGCGGTCTCACCAGCAGTTGCGGGTCCGTACGGACAGGGCGTGGGGACGCGTCGAGCCGCTGCTCCGCGAGCGTCTGGCCCAGGCTGGCGGTCCGCTACTGCTCACCGACACGGCGGCACTCGCCCGCTACGACGCGTTCGACCTCCTGGGCCGCCTCGCGGAGGAGTCCCGGCAGGGCGGCAGCCCGCTGTGGCTGCTCGTCGCCCAGTCCGACCCGGCCCGCGCGCCGAGGCTGGCCGGGCAGAGTGTTCCGTACCAGGCCGGGTTCGACGAGTGGATCGTCGTGCCGGACGCGTGGGTGGCGCGGAAACATCTGGCGCCGGGCGTCGCCTGACGTGCGGCTGGTTGTCGCCTCTTCTGTCCTCTCTCCCCCTTCTCGTCTCGCCTTTTAGTCACCACTTCAGGAGCAGTCCGTGATCGACCGCAAGAGCCTCCTCAGCGACCTGCAGAAGCAGGTCAAAGCGGCAGAGACCGACCTGGATGCGCAGGTCAAGGCCGTTCCCGAGGTCGGGGCACGGCTGCGCGGCGAGTACGACCAGGCGAAGAAGCTGGGGCGCACGGCGGCGACCTGGAACAGCTGGCTTGGGGAGCGGGTCACGCAGGTCGCGGTGGCGTGGGTGCTCGGCACGGTCTTCGTCCGGTTCAGCGAGGACAACCGGCTGATCGCGGAGCCGTACATCACGGCGCCGGACGTGGCGGGGCGCGAGGTCGCCCAGGCTCGGTACGAGGAGTACGCGGCGAAGGACACCGACCCGACGTACCGCGGGTGGCTGGAGACGGCGTTCGCGGAGTTGGGTTCGGGGCAGGCGGGGCGGCTGTTGTTCGACCGGGACCACAATCCGCTGTACCAAATTCCGCTGTCGCATTACGGGGCCGGAGCGCTGCTGGCGTTCTGGCGGGAGCAGAAGTCGGTGGAGGCGGAGGACGGCTCCGGCAGCACGTCGGTGCTGGCCCACGACTTCACGGACCCACTGAGCGAGGACGGCACGGAGGGCTGGGACACCCGGTTCCTGGGCGACCTGTACCAGGACCTGAGTGAGGCGGCGCGGAAGACGTACGCGCTGCTCCAAACTCCGGAATTCGTCGAGGAGTTCATCCTCGACCGGACGATGACGCCTGCGGTGCGGGAGTTCGGCTTCGAAGAGCTGAAGATGATCGACCCGACGTGCGGGTCGGGGCACTTTGTGCTGGGGGCATTCCGGCGACTGGTGCGAATGTGGGCCGAGGAGCGACCGGAGGTCGGTTCGTACGAGCGGGTGCGGGCGGCGTTGGAGTCGGTGCATGGGGTGGACCTGAACCCGTTCGCGGTGGCGGTGGCGCGGTTCCGGCTGCTCGTGGCAGCGATGGCGGCGAGTGGGCTGCGGACATTTAGGGCCGCGCGGGAGTATGAGTGGCCGATCCAGCTGGCGGTCGGTGACTCGCTGATCAAGGACCGGCAGCTGGAGCTTCAGCTGGGACTTGGGCAGGAGGGGCCGGCTGGCGACCCGCTGGCGGAGTTCTCGTATGCGACGGAGGACGTGCACGAGTACCCGGGGATTCTGCAGCAGGGGCGGTACCACGTGGTGGTGGGGAATCCGCCGTACATCACGGTCAATGACAAGAAGCTTAATGAGCTGTACCGGGAGTTGTACGACGCTTGCGCGGGAACATACGCGCTGTCTGTCCCCTTTGCTCAGCGGTTCTTCGAGCTGGCCAAGCAGGGCGGGCGCGACAGGCGCGGTTACGGCATGGTCGGTCAGATCACCGCAAACTCTTTTATGAAGCGGGAGTTCGGGACGAAGCTGATCGAGGACTACTTTGCCCACAAGGTTGAGCTAACCGAGGTTATCGACACTTCGGGGGCTTACATTCCCGGGCACGGGACTCCGACGGTGATCCTTGTCGGACGACCGATGGAGGGTTCTCAGCGACAGACGACAATTCGGACCGTGCGGAGTGTTCAGGGAGAACCTTCGGCCCCCGAGCACGCGGAGCTCGGACTGGTTTGGCAGGAAATCGTGACGCAGATCGATCAGCCGGGCAGCGCAGGACGATGGGTTTCCACCGACGACCTGGAACGCAGTCGGTACTTCGGTAAGCAGCCATGGGTCCTGGCTGCTGGCGGACTTGAGATGCTAGAGAATCTGACTGCCGCCAGCGGCGGAATCCTCAAGCACACCGCTACCCGAATGGGATACACCGGACAGACGAACGCCGACGGCGTCATGCTGACGACGCGCGCCTCGTGGATCAGGCGCGGAGGAACAGAGGACTTCGGCCGTGCGTTCGTGACAGGCGATCAGGTTCGCGACTGGTCGCATACCGAGGAAACTTTCTCCTTCTTCCCCTATTTGAAGACTGGCGAGAAATTCACCCTTCTTGCTCTCACTGAAGGAACCGGCGAGTACAAATGGATGTGGCCGGCCAGAACGGCACTCGGGAACCGCGCCACATTCTCTGGTAAAACCTATTTCACAGAAGGACGCACTTGGTATCAGTGGCACCAAGTGACAGCCAGTCCTGGCTGTCACCCCTGGTCCATCACTTCCCCTCTTGTTGCAACCCACAACCATTTTGTGCTCGACCGCGGCGGGAAAGTCTTCAATAGGCATGCACCTGAAGTGAAGCTCCATAAGGACGCGACGGAGGAGGACCACGTACGACTTCTTGGGCTGCTCAACAGTTCAACAGCCTGCTTCTGGCTCAAGCAAGTAAGCCACAGCAAGGGGAACGCCACGGCAGCAAGTGGCATGCCCGACCAGCCCTGGTCGTGGAACTACGAGTTCACTGGCACCAAGCTTGAGGAATTCCCTATTCCCTCAATCTACCCAACCGAACTCGCAACCAAGATTGACGCCTTGGCGCAAAGCCTAAACGCTGTCTCACCCGCCGCTGTCACCGAGAACCAGGTTCCGACTGCTCCCATCCTGCGTGAATCTCATGCCGCCTGGAGCCGCACCCGCAATAAAATGGTGACCCTGCAGGAGGAGCTGGACTGGCAGGTCTACTCGATCTACAACCTGCACGACGCCAGCCTGATCCACTCCGGGGACATCCCCGAAATTAACCCGGGGGAGCGTGCATTCGAGATCGTACTGGCGCGGCAGATCGAATCTGGTGAAGTAGCCACTAAGTGGTTCACCCATCATGGACACACCCCCGTCACCGAGGTCCCCGTTCACTGGCCCTCCGAGTACCGCACCCTTGTCCAGCAGCGCATCGACGTCATCGAGTCGAACCGCGCCATCGGCATGATCGAGCGCCCTGAGTACAAGCGCCGCTGGGCCACAGAGGGCTGGGACTCGATGCGCCAGAAGGCGCTGAAGTCCTGGTTGCTGGACCGGATCGAGGACCGCTCCTACTGGTTCGACGCGAACGGCAACCCCACCGTCGCCACCCTCGCCCGCCTCACCGAAGCCCTCTCCGCCGACGAGGACTTCACCTCTGTCGCCGACCTCTACGCACCCCGCCAGGACCTGGCCAAGACCATCCGCGGCCTGCTCTCCGAGGAGCACGTCCCCTTCGTATCGGCCCTCCGGTACAAGCCCGCCGCGCTCACGAAGCGGGCCGACTGGGAGCACGTCTGGGATCTCCAGCGCGAGGAGGACGCCGCGCCGGACGAGCCCGCCAAGCGGAAGATCCGGGAGCGGACGCCCGTTCCGCCGAAGTACACGTCGGCCGATTTCCTCAAGCCCAGTTACTGGCGCGCACGCGGCAAGCTCGACGTACCCAAGGAGCGGTTCGTCTCGTACGGCACGGTGAACGCGCAGTCGCCCGAGCTGTACGGGTGGGCCGGCTGGGACCACCTGGAGCAGGCGCTCGCACTCGCCTCGTACGTCCAGACCGCCGGTCTCGGCAGCGAGGAGATCGTGCCGTTCCTGGCCGGGCTGCTTGAGCTTCAGCCCTGGCTGGACCAGTGGTACGGCGAGTACGACGCCGAGTTCGGCGCCTCCCCCGCCGCCGAAGTTCTCGCCTTCCGGCAGCAGAAGCAGGGCGAGCTCGGCCTGACCGACGACACATTGCGCGCCTGGCGCCCCGCCCCCGCCACCCGCACGAAGAAGGCCGCCGCCCCGAAGAAGAAGGCAGCGGCCTCCGCAGAGTCCGACTGAGCAGCGCGTCTGTGAGGCGGCTGATCCGCCGCCTCGCAGACGGCAGTCAGGAACCCGACACTTGCGCGGTGAAAGCTGCCCAGGCACCGGGGGCCACCGCGAACGAGGCGCGGCCGAGATCCTTGGAGTCCCGCACATGGACCGCTTCGGCGTCCAGCGCGACCTCGATGCAGTTGTCGCCTTCGCCGCCGCTGTAGCTGCTCTTGAACCAGCTCAGGTCTTCCATGGTGCTCATAGCGCTCCTCGCATCTGTTCCAGCAGGCTCACCGTAGCCCGGCAATCCAGGGCCTGGGAACGCAGTTTGCCATAGCGCTGTAGGAGCACACTCACGTCTCCCGGAGCCGTGATCAGGGCACTTGACCGGTGTCCTTCGGTGTAGCCGAACCACTGGTTGCCGAGGCTCTCGGCCAGATACATCTCGCCTTCGAATCCAGCGTGGTCCTGCTGCCGAAGCGGCATTAGCTGGATCTCCACGTTGGTGCGGCGACCAACGCTGAGCAGGTGGTCGATCAGGTCCCTCGTCACGTCCGGTCCGCCCAACTGGCGCTCCAGCAGAGACTGTTCGATGACGAAGCTGAACGCGGTGTTCGGGTGATCGACCAGCAGCGACTGCCGCTCCAGTCTCGCTGACGTCTGTCGCTCGATCTGTACGTCCGTGAGCGGCGGTAGGTTGCGCTCGAACACCGCCCGGATATACCCCTCCGGCTGCAACAACCCCGGCACCCCCCGGCACTCATACGCATACAGCGTGATCGCCTCTTCCTCGATCCCCGCCCACTGCAAGAACCAGGACGCCAGCCCCGCCTTCCTCCGCAGGCTCTTCGCCGCTGCCGCGAGGACCTTGCCCGCGACCGATCCCAGCGCCTCCTCCGCCCTCCCGGACAGCGCCTCCGGCGGGAACCGCTTGCCCTGCTCGATCTTCGCGACGTACGCCGTCGAGTACCGCACCCGGGCCGCGAACTCCTCCTGCGTGAGCCCTCCCGCCTCCCGCAGCGCCTTCAAGACGGCCCCGAACGTCTTGAGACTGTCCGACAGTTCGGGTTCACCACACACCGCCGTACCGCTGCCGTCCTGGTCCGCCGTCATCGCCGCCCCGCTTTCCATACCCTGTGCCTTGCGCCCCGTACGTCGCGTCGGCCAACCTGCCCATGATTACGATGAGTCACCCACCCAGTCCAGAGCGTGAACAAGTACAGATGGATCTGTATGGGTGCCGTTCCTGTCGGCACGGCGGGCGCCGCCGGAAGGCTGGGATCATGACGACATCGCAGGTCGGACTACCCCTGGCCGTCCAAGAGTCCACGCACACCTTCCCCTCCACCCGCCTCGGCGCGAGCCGCGCCCGCCGGGCCGCCGTGGCCCGGCTCGACGACTGGGACATCCCGCCCGGCAGCCCTCTCTCCGACACCGTCGCTCTCCTCGTCGCCGAGCTCGCGGCCAACGCAGCCCGCCACGGCCGCGTACCGGGACGGAACTTCGAGCTACGCCTCCTCCACCAGCAGGCGCGTACGACCGTGGTCGTACGTGTGGAGGTGTCCGACACGCACCCGCGACGGCCCGACCCCACGACGGTCACCATGGCCGACGCGGACGCCGACGGCGGCCGGGGACTCGCCCTCGTGGCGGCCGTCGCCGACGACTGGGGCATCGAGGACCGCACCGGCCCCGGCAAGACCGTATGGGCGCAGACCGGGTCGGCCGAGCCGCAGCAGGAGGAACGGGATAGCCGGACAGAATCTGGCCCTCCTGGTGTCAGTGCCGCCCATTACGATTGATCGGGCAGCTCATCTGATCGAGCTGAAGGACCGGCCGGGCGAGGAGCATCACAGACACCATGGCGTTCATGAGCAGGAACACCCCCCGTCCCGAGGACCGCCCCCTGCTCCGCGAGCTGATCCGCATCCCGGAGCGCGTGTCGACGTCCGACTTCGTGCTGAAGCTCGGCGAGGCCGTCACGCCCGAGGGCGCCGAGGCCGCTCTGCGGGACTACGTCGTCACCGATCGCCTGCGCGGCAACTTCGACGAGGCCCTCGACCTGATCAAGTCGGCGCTCGACAGCCACTCCTCCAAGGCTGCCTACCTGCACGGCTCGTTCGGTTCCGGTAAGTCGCACTTCATGGCGGTGCTCTACGCCCTGCTCTCCGGCCACCAGGCCGCCCGCTCCAAGACGGGCCTCGACCCCGTCCGCGGCAACCACTCCTGGCTGGACTCGGGAGATCGCAAGTTCCTTCTTGTCCCGTACCACATGCTCGGCGCCAAGTCCCTTGAGCAGCGCATTCTGGGCAAGTACGTGGAGCACGTGCGCAAGGTGCACCCCGGCTGCGATCTGCCGCAGGTCTATCTGACCGACGGCCTCTTCGAGGACTTCGCCGCCCATCGCCGTGGCAGCGGCGACGACCGTGTGATCGCGCAGCTCGCCGAGGCGGACAGCGGTGAGGGCGACGAGTGGGGCGAGGCATTTGCCTGGACCACCGAACTGCTCGACCGGGCTGTCGCCGCGCAGGAGGAGCACGAGAACACCAAGGGATTCGACCTGGACAATCCGACCACCCCGCAGGAGCTGCGGGCCCGGCTCGTCCAGGACCTGACCAAGACCCTCTTCCCGTCCTTCGCCCGCAACGCCTCGGAGAACGCCGACGGTTTCGTCTCCCTGGACAAGGGCCTCGGCATCATCGCCGCGCACGCCAAGGCCCTCGGCTACGACGGCCTCGTCCTCTTCATGGACGAGCTGATCCTGTGGCTGGCCACCCTCATCCACGACCAGAAGGCGCTCGGCCGCGAGGCGGGCAAGGTCACCAACTTCGTGGAGGGAGCCGACGAGCGCCGCGCCATCCCCGTCGTCTCCTTCATCGCCCGCCAGCGTGACCTGCGCGAGCTGGTCGGCGAGGAGATGTCCGGCGCCGCCGAGGCCGCCGTGCAGGACACGCTGAAGCTCAACGGCGGCCGGTACGACTCGATCGTCCTTGAGGACCGCAACCTGCCGACGATCGCACGGGCCCGGCTGCTGGATCCCGTCAGCGACGAGGCCGAGGCCAAGGTCGCGGCAGCCTTCGACGAGGCAAAGAAGCTCGGTCCGGACGTCTGGCAGACCCTGCTCGGCCACAAGGACTCCACCACCGGCGCGGACGAGGACGCCTTCCGGCGCACCTACCCCTTCCCGCCGGCCTTCATGGACACCCTGGTGCACATCTCCGGGGCACTGCAGCGCTCCCGCACCGGCCTCAAGCTGATGAGCCAGCTGTTGGTCGACCACCGGGACGACTGGCGGCTCGGCCAGCTCGTACCGCTCGGCGATCTGTACCCGGCGATCGTCGGCGGCGGCGACAAGGCGTTCAGTGGCGAGACCAGCGTCCACTTCGAGGCGGCGGACAAGCTGTACCGCGAGAAGCTGCGCCCGTACCTGCTGAAGACCAACCAGGTCACCGAGGACGACGTGGAGACGTACCGGCGCCGTCCGGAAACGATCGACGACCCGCAGCTGAAGGCCCGTTGCCGGGACTTCACGGGTGACAGCCGACTGGTCCAGACGCTGCTCCTCTCCGCGCTCGCGCCGAGTGTCCCCGCCCTGTCCGACCTGACCCTGGCCCGGCTCAACGCGCTCAACCACGGGTCCATCACCACCCGAATCGCCGGAACCGAGATCGGCCGCCTGGAGCAGAAGGCGAAGGAATGGGCGGCGACCTTCCCCGAGATCAAGGTCGCCGGCACCGGCCCCGGCGCGGTCGTCCGCCTCGAACTGACCGGTGTCGACCTCGACGCGGTGCTCGCCAACGCCCAGGTCCACAACAACCTGGGCAACCGCCGGACCAAGATGCGCACCCTGCTCAAGGAGGCGCTCGGCGTCACCGACGGGGCCGGCGGGTTCGACCCGTACGACACACTCGACCTGGTGTGGAAGGGCACCGAGCGGCAGGTCGAGGTGGTCTTCGGGAACGTCGCCGACGTCGACTCACTGTCGGATGCGGCGCTGCGGCCCAGCCAGGAGGACGCCTGGCGGCTCGTCGTCGACTTCCCGTACGACGAGGGCGAGTTCGGGCCGATGGACGACCTCCAGCGGCTGCGCACGCTGCGGGAGAAGACGGGCGGCGACTCGCGGACCCTGGCCTGGCTGCCCACTCATCTCACCGACGCGACCCGCGGCGACTTCGAGCGTCTCGTCGTCATCGACAAGGCACTGTCCGACGAGGCCCGCTTCGACTCCGAATTCGCGCGCAGTCTCAACGCCGACGACAAGGCCCGTGCCAAGGGCATGCTGCAGTCGCAGCGGGAGGTCCTCACCGAGCGGGTCCTGGGCGCGCTGAAGCAGGCGTACGGACTCGCGCAGAAGCAGGAAGGCGTCGTCGACCTCGGCTTCGGCAACCACCTGGAGGCCCAGCAGCAGGTGGCGGACCTGCAGCTGCCGATCGGCGCTCAGATGGACGATGCCGCACGGCAGCTCTCCGGGAAGCTGCTCGGCCACCAGTTCCCCGCCCACCCCGACCTGGATCCGGAGGGTACCGGGAAGCCGCTGCGGGCCGCCGAGATCAAGACCGTCTTCGAGTACGTGCGCAAGGCCGCCGAGGACCGCGACGGGCAGGTGGAGGTCGAGGCGAAGGACCGCAAGGTCATGGCACGGATCGCGGGCGGCCTCAAGCTCGGTGTGATGCAGGAGGCGTACTACCGGCAGTCCACCGCCTGGCTCGACCACTTCAACGCCCAGGCCCGCCGGGACGGGGTCGCCGAGCCGACCCTGGTCAGGCTCGCCGACTGGACCGACCAGCCCGACCCGCGCGGCCTGCCCGAGCCGCTGCGTCGGCTGCTCGCCGCCGCGTACGCGGAAATGTCCGACCGCGTGTGGGTGCGCGGCGGAGTCGCGGTCGAACCCGCGCCGCTGCCGAGCGACCTGAAGCGTGACTACGCACTGCGGGAGCAGCCGCTGCCCACCGAGGCGGACTGGACGGAGGCCCGCAAGCGGTACGAGACGGTGTTCGGCACACCCGCACCGCAGTTGCGGCGTGGGCGGATCGTGAACCAGTTCGCCGGCGAGATCCGCAAGGCCGCGAACGCGTTCGCCACCGATGCGGCGCGCCTCGTCACGGAGCTGGAGAAGCACCGGGGATTCCTGCACCTGGACGACGCCTCGCCCCGCCTCGTACTCGCTCGGCGGGCCCAGGAGCTGGTGGACGCGGTTCGGGAGGAGAACCTCGGCGCCAAGGCTGTGGTGGACCGGCTGGCCTGGTTCGACCTCGGCGACTTCACCGCGCACCGGTACGGCATGTCGCTGACCAGTGCCCGGACCGTGGCCGATGCGCTGCAGAACACCAGCTGGGGTGAACAGCTGGAGCTGGCTGACACGCTCGGCCGGGACGGTGCGGCGATCCTGGAGCGGGTACGCGACGCCGCGGCCGGCGACCCCGGCGACTACCCCGACCTGCCGGCCGTACTGAAGAAGGGCAGCCGGGACGTGATGGCGCTGCTGCGGTCCCGGCAGAGTCCGCCGCCGGCCCCGCAGCAGCCCGCCGCTCCGGAACCCAGCGCCGGCACGGTGCCCCTGGACGGCGGCTCCGCCCATCCGCAGGTGCTGCCGACGCCGCCGCCCGCGCCGCGTGATCCGGCTCGCCCGGTGGCCCGCTCCGGTGGCGGCCGGACGACGGCCGCCCGGGCGGCTGCGGAGCTGCAGGCCGAGATCGCGGCACTCGCCGCGGCACACCCCGACGCCACCGTCGAGGTCACCTGGAAGGTCGTCGACTGATGTCCGGCACGATCACCACCGCGCCCGCCGCCGGGCCGGGGCCCTCCGCCGCAGGCCCCGCCCGCCTTTCGGTGAGCACGGTCCGCCAGTTCGTCGCCGCGCGCAGCAAGCTCTGCGACGGCGCGGTCCGCGTCATGCTGCTGCGGGCGGCCCCGCAGTGGGACGGGGCTGCCGAGCAGCCGACGGTGGGCGGGACGCAGGTACGGGTGGCTGTCGCGCCGTCCGTCCTCGCGGTGCACGAGCAGATCCTGGACCACCTGGAGGCGCGGGTTCCGCCGGAGCCGCGCGTCCTCGTCGTCCTCACCGACCGGGAGAACACCGAACTCGACCCCGGTCTGCTCGCCCGTGTCTACAGTCGCCGCATCAGGTCCGTCGACAACTGGGAGGTCGTGCAGGAGGCATTCGGCGCGAGCGGCCTCGACACCCGCCTGCGCGGCGAGACCTGGGCGGCCGAGGCGCTCCTGGACGCGGCGGGCACCCGAGGCTGGCGCTCGATCGGCAGGGGCGTGCTCTCCCACGACGAGGCCCTCACCCGGCTGACCCGTCGTCGGCTCCGCCTCGACGACGACAGCGGCGACACACCCGCGGCACGCGTCCTGCCAGGTGAAGCGGACCGGGTCGACCCCGTCGCCCTGTTCCGGTGGACCCTCACCCCCGGTGGGCCGGACCTCCTGCGCGAGCTGCGCGGACCGGAGAAGGCCGGCCTCGCCCGCTTCCTCGCCGCACCCGAGCAGGGCGGCTCCACGGGCAGGGTGATCACCGCTCTGGTCGACGCCGACCACGGCCCCGACGCAGCTGCGTACGCGGTGGTCTGCGCCGCCCTGTGGGGGCACGCGGAGGCCGACCACGACCTGTACCGCGCACGCGGCCGGGCCGAACGGTGGCTCGGCGAGCAGCCACCCGCCCAGGGCGACGAACTCGACCGTCTCCTAGCCTCCTTCGCCCGCAGCGGTGAGGCGTACGTACGCGATCTCATCAACCGGGGTGAGCACCGTCTCGCCGACCCGGTCCTGACCCGGGCCGCACAGCTGGTCGCCCAGTTCGGGGCGCAGGCAGCCGCCACCGCCAGTCCGCTCCTGCCCGCCGGACTCGACGCCCGGTTCACCGCCGCCGGTCACGCACTGACCGGCGGCTCCACCGAGGTGATCACGGACTCCGTCACCACGCTCCGCGCGCACGCCCTTGCCACCGGCGACGGCGAGACCCGGGCCCGGATCGACCGGGTCCGGATGGCCGTACGGCTGCGGCGATGGCTGGCCGGGAACCCGTCGGAAGAGATCGAGTCGGTGACCGACGGGACAGACCGCCAGATCCGCGAACTCGGCTGGGCCGACCGCGCCCTGGAACACCTAGAAGCGGGCGGCGACCCCGACGCCGTACTCGCCACCGCGTACAACCGGATCGGCGACCAGGTGCGGCGGACCCGCCGCGCGCTCGACCACGCCTTCAGCGAACGGCTCGCGGCGTGGACGGCGGACGGCAGCTCCCCCGGTTCCCTGCTCACCGTCGAGTCCCTCCTGACGCGAGTCGTCGCGCCGGTCGTCGCCGAGCCGGGGCGCCGGGTCCTGCTGCTGCTCCTGGACGGGATGAGCGCGGCCATAGCGGCCGAGCTGGGGCAGGAACTGCGTCGGCAGTGGGCCGAGTTCGACCCGCTTCCCGGGGCTCACGGCGCACCGGTGCGCCGTGCCGTGGCAGCGGCGCTGCCCACACTCACCGCCGTCTCGCGCACCTCGCTCTTCACCGGAAGCCTGATGAAGGGCGACCAGAACGACGAGAAGCGGCTCTTCCCTCAGCACTCCTGCTGGCAGGGCGCCCCGGCGGCCGTCTTCCACAAGGACGACCTGCGCGGCCCCGACACCGGCTCTCCCTTCTCCACCGCCCTTGGCGAGGCCCTCGCCGACGAGCGCATGCATGTCGCCGTCGTCCTCAACACCGTCGACGACCGGCTTGCCAAGGAACAGAAGCTCGGGGACGGAGCCTGGCAGGCAGGCGAAGTCAGCGGTCTCGAACCGCTGTTGCGGGCCGCGCGTGCGAATGGCATGACCGTGCTCCTGACCTCCGACCACGGCCATGTCGTCGAACGGCGGAGCAGCAGGCTCGACGCACCCGCCGGCACCATCGGTTCGGCCCGTCACCGCGGCCCCGGCGGTCCGGTCACCCCCTCCGAGATCGCACTGGCCGGGCCGCGGGTGGTCTGGCCGGAGCCCGGCTCACGTATCGTCGCTCTGCGCGACCACGACGCCCGGTACACCGCCCTCAAGGCGGGTTACCACGGCGGTGCGACCCTCGCCGAATTCACCATCCCGCTGCTCGCCCTGCTGCCCTTCGGTGCCGAACCACCGAGAGTATGGCGGGAGTTGGGCGATCCGGCTCCGTTGTGGTGGTCCGATGAGACGGGCATCGAGACGGAATCCGGCGCCGAGGCCGTCGCCTCGTCCGGCGCCGCTGCTCCCGCCGCCACGCCGTCGCGTCCGGGCGCCAAGCAGTCCAAGAAGGCCGCCGCGCCCCTGGCAGAGGGCGTCATCAGTCTCTTCGGTGAGGAGGAACTCACCCCTCTCGCGTCCCAGAAGCCTGCCGACCCCGCACCGAAGCCCGAAGCCCCCTCCCCCCAGGCCCAGCCGCCTGCCGTCGCGCTCGTGGAACGTCTCGTCGCCACCGAGCTGTACGCGGCGCAGCTGGACCTGCTCGCCCGGAAGCCCCGGGAGCCGTCCGTCCTGCCCAAGGCGCTGGTCGCCCTCGTCGAAGCGGGCACCCTGCCCATGACCGCCCTGGCCGAACGCGCGGGCCAGCCCGCCAGCCGTGCCCCCGGCTTCGCCGCGACCCTGGCCCAGCTCCTCAACTACGACGGCGCCCAGATCCTGGAGATCCTCCCCGACAACCGCACCCTGCGCCTGCACCGGGCTCAGCTGATCGAACAGTTCGGACTGCGCACCCCGTGAGCACGACGAACCGGATCGGTCTGCCGGCACTCCGGCCGTCCGGCTACCTCCCTGATGGGAGACTGTCCGGGTGAACTCGTTCGGATCCTCAACCCCTCGTGCCGGTGCACCCGTCGGCGCCGTACGCCGCCGCGCCGTCGTGGACGCGTTGCGGCGCGGCGCCGTCCCCGAGAGCGGCCTCGACCTGCTCGCCACCGGCCTGGGCCGCTTCGAGCAGGCGGTCGACGAGGAACTGGGCACCGTCGCCGCCGGCGGCTCGGTGTTCAAGGCGGTGCGCGGTGAGTACGGCTCCGGCAAGACTTTCTTCACCCGCTGGCTCGGCGAGCGCGCCAAGCGGCGCACCTTCGCCGTGGCCGAGGTACAGGTGTCGGAGACCGAGACCCCGCTGCACAAGCTGGAGACGGTCTACCGGCGGCTCACCGAACGCCTGACCACCGCGAGCTTCCCGCCCAGCGCCCTGCGGCCCGTCGCCGATGCCTGGTTCTACGCCCTTGAGGAGGACGCGCTCGCCGACGGCGCGGACGAGAGCGAACTGCCGCAGGCCGTGGAACGGCTGCTCACCGCCCGCCTGGCCGAGGTGTCCCGCCAGGCCCCCGCCTTCGCCACCGCCCTGCGCGGGTACAAGCAGTCCCTGGACGCCGGCGACGAGGCGACCGCCGCCGCGGTGATGGCCTGGCTCGGCGGCCAGCCGCACGTCGCCGCTGCTGCCCGGCGCAGCGCGGGCGTCCGCGGCGACCTCGATCACTTCGGCGCCTTCGGCTTCCTCCAAGGCTTGCTGACCATGCTCAAGGACGCGGGGCACGCCGGGCTCGTTCTCGTCCTGGACGAAGTGGAGACACTGCAGCGGGTCCGCTCCGACGCCCGTGACAAGGCCCTCAACGCCCTGCGCCAGCTCATCGACGAGGTTCACTCCGGCCGCTTCCCCGGCCTCTACCTCGTCATCACCGGCACACCCGCCTTCTACGACGGACAGCAGGGCGTCCAGCGCCTCGCCCCGCTCGCCCAGCGTCTGGCCACCGACTTCACCACCGACCCGCGCTTCGACAACCCCCGTGCGGTGCAGATCCGGCTCCCCGGATTCACCGAGGAGTCCTTGACCGGTCTGGGTGCCACCATCCGCGACCTGTACGCGGACGGCGTCTCCTCCCCCGGCTCCGCCGAGCGGATCAAACGACTCGCCGACGACGCGTACCTTGCGGACCTGGCAAGGGCCGTGGGCGGGGCACTGGGAGGGAAAGTCGGAGTGGCACCGCGCCTGTACCTGAAGAAGCTGGTCGGGGACGTACTCGACCGGATCGATCAGTTCGACGACTTCGATCCGCGTAGGCACTACAAGTTGACCCTCGGCAGCGGCGATCTCACTGCCACCGAACGCAACCTCGCCGCGCCCCCGGCTGCCGCGTCGGCCGACGACCTCGATCTCGACCTCTGATCTGTTGCCTTCCCCTCCCGTTTTCGGAAGACCAAGCGCAGGGAGCCACCCACGTGCAGGACCAGCCGCCCGGCCCCGACCCGCTCGAACGCCTCGATCCGGTCGTCCTGCACCACATCGTCAACACTCTCGGATGGCCTGATCTGCGCCCGCTGCAGAAGGCCGCCGTGGAACCACTGATGGACGGCGAGGACGCGATCCTGCTCGCGCCAACCGCGGGCGGGAAGACGGAAGCCGCCACCTTCCCTGTCCTGTCCGCCATGCGGGAGCAGCACTGGACGGGCACCTCTGTCCTCTACCTGGCCCCACTCAAGGCCCTCCTCAACAACCTCGTCCACCGCGTCGACACCTACGCCCAGTGGCTCGGTCGCCGCGCCGCGCTCTGGCACGGCGACACCCAGGAGTCGGTACGCCGCCGTATCCGCACCGAGTCACCCGACTTCCTGCTCACCACACCCGAGTCGCTCGAAGCGATGCTGATCAGTGTCAAGACCGACCACACGCACATGCTCGGCCGGGTCCGTGCCGTGATCATCGACGAGGTACACGCTTTCGCGGGTGACGACCGGGGCTGGCACCTGCTTGCCGTGCTCGAACGGCTGGAGCGGCTGGCCGGTCACCGGATCCAGCGGATCGGACTCTCCGCCACCGTCGGCAACCCGGGCGCACTGCTCACGTGGTTGCAGGGGGCGCGCTCCGCCGAACGCCCGGGGCGGGTCGTCGCGCCCGGCGTCACCCTGCCGGACACGGCCGGGGGCACCGCGCTACCGAGGCCCGCGGGAGACGTCGAACTCGACTACGTCGGCTCACTCGCCAACGCAGCCAAGGTAATTTCCGCCCTGCACCGCGGCGAGAAGCGTCTGGTCTTCTGCGACTCCCGCAAGCAGGTCGAGGAACTCGGTGCGGCGCTCCGGGCCCGCGACGTCACCGTGTTCCTCTCGCACGCCTCACTTTCCACCGATGAACGGGCCCGCTCCGAGCAGGCGTTCGCCGAGGCGCGCGACTGCGTCATCGTGTCCACCTCCACCCTGGAGCTCGGCATCGACGTCGGCGACCTCGACCGAGTCATCCAGATCGACTCCCCCAGCAGCGTCGCCTCGTTCCTGCAACGGATCGGCCGCACCGGCCGTCGCGCCGACACCTCCCGCAACTGTCTCTTCCTCGCCACCCGCCCTGAGTCGCTGCTGCAGGCCGCCGGGCTGCTCACCCTCTGGGCCCGGGGCTGGGTCGAGCCCGTCACCCCGCCACCGTCGCCCCGTCACCTCGTCGCCCAGCAGCTGCTCGCGCTCACCCTGCAGGAGCACCGCATCGGCGACCGGCTCTGGCCGGACCGGTGGAACGGCCTCGCGCCCTTCGACCGGTCGGCCGGCCCGCTCCTTAAGCACCTGGTCGACGAGGGCTTCCTGGAAAGCGACGACGGCATGCTCTTCATCGGCTCCGAGGCCGAGAAACACTTCGGCCGCCGCCATTTCATGGAACTCACCGCTTCCTTCACCGCGCCGCCCGAGTTCACCGTCCTCGCCGGGCGTACCGAGATCGGCACCACCGACCCCACCGTGCTCACCGAGGAACGCCCCGGTCCGCGCCGTCTCCTGCTTGCCGGGCGCAGCTGGCAGGTTACGTTCATCGACTGGGCCCGCCGCCGTGCCTTCGTCGAACCCGTCGAGGACGGCGGTGTGGCCAAATGGCAGGGCAGTGAGGCCCGCGGCCTCTCATTCGCCCTGACCCGCGCCATGCGCAACGTCCTCCTCGGCACCGATCCCGATGTCCGACTCACCCGCCGCGCCACCGCTGCCCTCGCCGAGCTGCGCACCGATCGCGCCCCTCACGAGGTCCACCCGGCCGGCACTCTCGTGGTCCGCGATGCCGATGCGACACGCTGGTGGACCTGGGCCGGCTACCGCGCCAATGCGACCCTCACCGCCTCCCTCGGCAACCTCGCCGATCCCGTCCAGCGCCCCTCCGACACTCATCTCCGCCTGCGCCAGGACCTCTCCCCCGCCGACTGGAAATCCGCCCGCGCTGAACTCCCGGGCGCCCTCACTCTTCCCACCGTCGACCCGCGCGCCGTACGCGGCCTGAAGTTCTCGGCTGCCCTCCCGCTTCGCGTGGCCACCGCCACACTGGCCGAACGCCTCGCGGACTTCGACGGGGCACTGACCACGGTGCGAGAGCCGGTACGGCTCGAATGGGGGATGTGAAATCCGTTCCTGGCAGCGTGAGTTCCGCTACCGCCCCACGTCTCTTCGCCTCTCCTCCAGGCATCGCCGCCACCTCTGCCACGCCGCCGGGCCTCGATCGGGTGAGACCCGCGAGAACTCCTACTGAGCAAAGCCCGACCTGGCTGCATCCTCGATGACAGCCACCAGCTGTGCGGCGGTCCGGAAGATCTGTTCCGCATGGGCGAGTTCGACACGGCGGTCAGCTGCTCCTCCCGGGCGGCGACGGCCAGCAGGTCTTCGAATGCGTCTCAGTCGTTGTAGGCCGACGGAAGCTCGGGCAGCGCTTTCCTCCGAGTCTGCGGCCCTCCGGCGCCACGCCTGCCTCGTACGCGCGCGCCGGATCGGCCAGGTCACGGCCGAGGATGTGGTTCAACATCTGCGGTACGGGAGCCCAGGCCCACTCAGCCACCTACGCCCACAGACGACCCCACCTGCAAGCCCGTCAGAACGCGCGCGGCTCTGGCCACTGCCTGCCCCTCATCGCCCCGGAGACCTGAGAGTTGAGCACTCTGGCGATACACGGCTTCGCCGAACAGTTCGGTGTGTACGTGGCCGCCGACAACCTCCGCGCCGAGCTTGCCTTCTCAGTGCTCGGCGTTCCGTTCCTGGTGCACCTACCGCCCGACGCGCAACGGCTCGCTCACGGAGCACTGAGCAGATCAGTCACGCCAGCACGACCTTGGCATGAAAGGAACTGCTTAGGCATGGTCGATGCATTCCCCGACGGCTGGACACTTCAGTCACAACTTCGGAACCCCGAGGTCGGCAAAGAGCTGCCTTGTGTTCGGGTCCACGGAGTACAGCACCGTGCCACGAATCGAGCGAGTCATCAGAACGCCGTAGGCATTGCGAATCCGCTCCAGCAAATCCTTGTCGGAGGAAATCCGACGAGCCTTGCTGCGCACATGCGCACGATCCACGCACCATGCGTCCCCGGCCCAGGTGAGATCAGCTCCCATGATGACCCCGCCCCACTCGTATTCGAGGCCCTGTGCTGTGTGAACACAGCCTATCTGACCGAAGCCGCCGGGATCCGTGGCCCAGAATCGGCGCTTCGGCACTCCGGGGGTGTGGTGGCTGTCCCCTGCATTCCACGGCCGCGCCCAGCCCTTCTCCGGAGCAACGTCCGGAGCCGTACCGGTGTCGTCGGTCCAGTCCCAGCACATACCTGCGCTCATCCGGGCGCTCAAGTCGGCATCCAGCTTGGACCGCAGGAAAACTTCCATCCGAGCGGCGCTATCCGTGTAGTAAAGCTCAAAGGGTTCCGGATCCTGGTCGCCATCGGCATACCATGACACAGGGTCACCATCGAGGAAACGTTTCACCCATGCGTCGTAAGTGGAACTTCCCACGGCTCGATACGCCCTGTCGAGCTTGATCGGGACGACCTCTGCCCGCAACGCGTGTATCTCATCAACTAGTTCCTGCTCCGACCAGGCCTCCTCGGCGAACAGACGTTGGTCACCGTCGACAAAGAAGACAGGAACCCTGGCCCGGTTCACGATCACCGAGACAGAGGACTCACCAGGTCTCATGGCGAACGAGCCAGTCTGCGGGCGCTCGGTGAGCCGGTGCGCTTCGTCGCAGAGCAACAGGTCGAGCTCGTCGACTGCGACATCGTCAGCGACCTTGTTGAGTGTCGGAAATGCTTTTCCCTTACCCCTTACACCACGCTTGAAGTTCTCCCGGGACGCGATACCCCCCGAAACAAACTTCGTGCCATACCCCTCGTCGAGCGCCTGGCCCAGGAGGGTCAGCGCGATGAGGGACTTCCCGGTGCCCGCTCGGCCACTGACCACGAAGACCTTCTTCACGCCGGGCGAGGGCGAACGGAGGGCGTCCATAACACTATTGACGGCTTCAAGTTGCTTCTCAACCAGGCTGAACCGCGTGTGGCCGTTGACGATCGCCCCGACTTCGGATGTCAGGAGCGCACTGGAGCGGCGCCGGTCGAGCAGCGCTTGGGCCGCCGAAGCGTCCGCAACAGGCATCAAGTGATTCTGCAGGAATGTACGAAGATCCGCGGGCTGGCGAGCAGTGAACGTAGGGATGCCTGGCGCCGGCTTGACCCTGCTGATCCACTGCGAATCGAGGTCCTTGAGGTTGTGCAGATACGCGGCGCCAGCAAGGTGCACGTAGCGGTCGTCGAACATGCTGTGGTGGAGCCGCAGCGAGTTCAGGTTTTCCTTCACTTGCATCGCAGGATGCTTCTTGTGACTACCGAAGTCAGGCATATAGACGCACCCGAGGGCGCACGCATCACAGAGAGTCCCAGCCGCGTTCCGGCACGAGATACAGAGGCCGTTCGTCGCCTGGGACGGATCGGGACGCAGGACCGTGCGCCATTGCTTTAACTCGATCGCGACGTAGCTGTGCCTACCGTCGGGGTGCGTGCCGGCGAGGACTATGTCGATGGGGTTCATCTTCTCGTGAACCCGATACTCCACGAAGACGTAGACCTGCCCGAGCCCGAGGTTCGTCAAGGCTGTAGCGACCTGGTAGACGCTTTCCCGCCACGAGTCGACATCCCCAGCCGAGGGCTCCTTACCTCTGGGATGAGCAAGTTTGTAACACTTGGTGATCTCAGGGACAACGCGATCCGGGTTCCGCACCATCTCCTCGGCCGGCCAAAATGCCTCCAGATCCGACCACTTGCCCCCGCCTGCCATGACCGCCTACCCATCCCCGCTCTCGGCTGTTGATCCAACAGTCACCGTACCTTGGCATGCGCCTGGCGGTATCGAAGGGGCGTGCGAACATGTCGGCAGTCGACAGCACCACCAAGCGATGGCCTGCCAGTCGGCATCGGCCGACGACGTCCATAGTCACCAACGGCCTCAGGTTCAAAGCGCATAGCGAAGTCAGTGAGTGTTTTCAGTGTTGCTTCTCCAGGGTGAGGACGGCTTTGGTGATGATGCTCATGCGGTTGGGGCTGATGCGAGATCTGCGGAAGATCTACCAGGACTTCAGCCGTGCCATGCCTCGTTCAACCGGTGCCCGGGCCGCGGACAGGGCCCTGTTTCTGGTCAACTCGGTGGGTGTGAGTTCGCCGCCTGGCGGGCGGCGCTTGGCCGTGGTGACCCCGTCGCACGCCCCGATGTAGGCCATGCCGACAAGGACCGGGACGCCCTGCCGCGCGCAGATCCGAAGGATCCTGTAGGTGCGGGCGGCTGTGAGGTCGTGGGGCCGGCCCGGCAGTGCCGGCGACCGCCAGAGGATCTCCCCGGCCGGGCCGTGACGACCTACACGTTCACCCCGTGCCGCTTGCGCCTGGAGGAGTAGTCGGCTCTGCCGTCGCCAACGCGTCGCACTCGGCGAGCATGCCGTCCAGCAGGACGAAGTCCGGGTCGTGCGCGCGCAGCGTCTTCGGCGGGCCCGGTGCCTGCTCGGCGAGCAGACTGGTGGCCTGGGTGACGTAGGCGTGGTGGTGCCGACGGATATCCCGAAGGCCGCGCGGCGATCTGGGCGAGAGTGTCGTGGCGGCGCAGGTGCACGAGTGCGATCAGCGCACGGCGGTGCGGCGGGAGTTTGCGCCGCCGATCACCTTCACGGGTGACGATGAGCATCGTGACCTACTCGACCAAGGCGTGAGGCAGGTCGAGTACGGCAGGATAAGGAACCAACAGGGCTCCTGTGCTGCTGAGTTGAGACGTCGAACACCTCCCTCAACGGCACGGGAGCCCTGTCCGTTGCGCACTCCGATCCCACACCACCCCGTCATCCGATCAGCGGCCACGCTGAAAATACTCAGTGGCTGCGCAGTGCTTCGCTCCGCTAGAGTGCGGCTACGCTGCGGGCCTTCCCGGAGAGCACACACAAGTTCATCTAACCCACGCACCAGCCATGAGCCGTAATGGTCGCTGTCACCTATCAGTGCGGCGAGCCAGCGGATGCCCGGTAGGACGTCCCTACCATTCCGACTCACAGCTGTGGAGTGGTATCGCATGAACCCTGTCGAGTGCAAGTCCACGCGTCGTATCTGGTTCCGTAAGGTTCTGATCGACATCTCCGCCGGAGTCATCTCCAGTCTTGTGCTGGCGACGCTGGCGGCGGTAGCGCGCCTGTTGTTCTGAAGCAGGCTGGTGGCGGGCCCGGAGAGCCCGCCACCTAATGACTCTTGCTCCAGCCCAGGCCAGAACAGAGGCGCCTCCTCACCCGGCCGACCTTCCCTGTTCGAACGGCCGTGACCGGCCCATCCGAGCCCTTCCTACCGTTCTAAAGGGTGTTGCAGAAGGCTCGGTGGCGGCGGGTCTGGGTGATGGCTGACCCTGCTGTTTCACCCTGCCGTGGCGAGATTGTGCATGGTGGCGACGGCATGGACGGCGTGGTGGAGGCCGTCGCCCCTTTGGCGGCAGTCGCGGAGGATCTTCCAGTTCTTCATTCGGGCGAAGGTGTGCTCGACGCGGGCCCGCACGCGCCGGTGTTCGGCGTTGTCCTCCTCTTGGCCGCGCAAGAGGGGACGTCCGGCTCGTCTGCGGTGCGGGACGATCAGCCCGGTGCCCAGGTAGGCGCCGTCCGCGATCACCGTCGTGCCTGCTGCCACGGCCGGCAGGTCCGACTCGCGCCAGACGTGTGCGTCTGCCTTGTTGCCGGGTGCCGGCCGGGCGGATGCCACCACCAGGCGGGTGTCGGCATCGACGATGACCTGCACATTCGCCGAGAACCGGTAGTTGCGTGAGGAGGCTGCGACCTGCCGGTCACGCACTGCACAGTCTCCAGCGCAAGCAGCGGTCCCAGGCGCTGGATGACACGGCAGACGGTGGCGGGTGAGCAGCCGAAGAGCGGGGCGAGCTGCCGCATGGTGAGGTTCGTGCGGTAGTACACGGCCACCAGCAGCGCCCGCTCGGGCAGCGGAAGACACCACGGCCGGCCACCGCCGGGACCGTTGCCGCCTCGCTCCCGCACCACCCGCAGCAGCTTCTCGAAACGGCCCATCCGCAACCCGGTGAACGTCTCCACCCACACCGTCTCGGCCCGCAACACCCCACCCATACAGGCAAAATGCCCGCCACCGAGCCTTCTGCAACACCCTTTAAAGGGCGTCGCACAAGGCTGTGTTCGGGCAGGTCAGGGCCGGTGGGGGCGGTGGTCATGATGCCATGGCGAGGTTGTGCATCTGGACGGCCTGGTGGAGGCCGGCGCCGTGCTGTCGGCAGTCGCGGACGATCTTGTAGGTCTTCATCCGTCCGATGACGTGTTCCACCCGGGCGCGGACCGTTCGGTGGGCAGCGTTGTCGGCCTCTTCGCCGGGCAGCAGCCGCGTCGGGGGGCGTTTGCGGTGCGGGGTGATCATGCCGCAGTTGAGGTAGGCGCCTCCGCCAGGACGGTCACGCCCCGGCAGTGCGCGGCCAGGCGTGCGCGTCGGCGGCTTCTGGATCACCCGGCACACCGTCGAGGACGAGACTCCGAACAGTGGCTGGCGCATGGTCAGGTTTGTGAGGTGACTACCTGGGGAGGGCCGCGCCACCCGAGCGTCTCTTAACAGGCACATAGCAGCTCACGATCCGCACAGACGGCAACTGGACCGAATTCGCATCTGCCACAGCGAAGCCAGTCCCGCTGATAGGCGCCGGACACCCGGGAATCTCGAGCCCTCATCAGCCGAGCCAAAGGGTGACGTCGAACCCCGCCCGCCCCCGATGTGATGGGCTTTCAGAACGAGCGTCACACGAGCGTCAAGAACCTGAGGTGCGTGCAGCCCAGGCTTGCGTCACCGCCGTACCCCCTTAGGGAATCCGCAGTCCAGGCGCGTACATCCGACCAGTCTCGCGCTTCACCCATTGGAAGGGCGGAAAACAGGTGAAGCGAACGGTGACTGGCACAAAACAACAGGTCAGGCGTCCTCGCGCACCGGCTCAAGAATAGCCACGCACTCCACATGATGCGTCATAGGGAACCCGTCACAAGGTGTGTGGACGGGAGAATCTGCAGGTCAAATGAGGTCTTTCTGCCCCGGGCACGGGCTGTGAGACGGCCGGAGCGCCAAATGAGCGTCATGTCTGACGGACTTCCTCTCCTCCTTTGGCCGGCACACCGGGCTGTCCGGGTTTCTGATCCCCGTGGCCGTCATGTTGCTGCTCGGGCGGCTGGTCAGCCGCTGGAGGCGCTGCGGGATGCCCGGCGCAGCGCTCGCCACCGGGCCGCCCCGGACGCGTCCGGGCGAAACCCGGGCGCGATGCATACGAGCCGACACGGTGGGCCGGTGATGAGGCTGGACATCAGGACCGACTCGTCGCCGAGTTTCACCTCGTGCACATCGGCGTCCGCCCCCGGACGCCTGCCCGGGTGTGGCTCAGGCGTCGATGATGACGGGGATGATGAGGGGCTTGCGGCGGTGGGTGCGGAATGCCCAGTTCGCCACGGAGCGGGCGACGAGTTGTTCGAGCTGGCGTGCGTCCCCGACGCCTTCCTCGGCGGCGGTGGCCAGGGTCTTCTCGATGACGGGGACGACCGGCTCGAAGGTGGCGTCGTCGTGGACGAAGCCCCGGGCCAGGAAGTCGGGGGCCTCGGCGAGGGCGCCGGTGTCCGCGTCGACGATCGCCACCACCGTGACCACGCCTTCGGCGGCAAGGGCGAGGCGGTCCTTGAGGGACGCTTCGGTGGCGCCGCCGACCTCCATGCCATCCACGTAGACGTTGCCGGCGGGGACCTTGCCGGTGATGGATGCGTGCCCGTCGACCAGGTCGACGACGACGCCGTCCTCGGCGATGACGACCCGCTCGGGGTCGACACCGGTACGGATGGCGAGGTCGGCGTTGGCCCGCAGGTGGCGCCATTCGCCGTGCACGGGCATGACGTTGCGGGGTTTGACGATGTTGTAGCAGTAGACGAGTTCGCCGGCGCTGGCATGCCCGGAGACGTGCACCTTGGCGTTGCCCTTGTGGACCACGTGGGCGCCCCACCGGGTAAGTCCGTTGATCACCCGGTAGATGGCGTTCTCGTTGCCGGGGATGAGGGAGCTGGCGAGCAGGACGGTGTCGCCCTTGCCGATGCGGATCATGTGGTCGCGGTTGGCCATCCGTGACAGCGCGGCCATCGGTTCGCCCTGGGAGCCGGTGCACACCAGAGTGATCTTGTGGTCCGGGAGCTTCTCCAGCTCCTTCGTGCTCACGACCAGACCGGAGGGGACCTTCAGATAGCCCAGGTCACGGGCGATGCCCATGTTGCGGACCATCGACCGGCCGACGAAGGCGACCTTGCGGCCGTGCTGGTGGGCGGCGTCCAGGACCTGCTGGATGCGGTGCACATGGCTGGCGAAGCTGGAGACGATGACCCGGCGCGGCGCGGTGCGCATCACCTGCTCGATCGCCGGGTTCAGCTCACGCTCGGAAGTGGTGAAACCGGGGACCTCGGCGTTGGTGGAGTCGGTGAGGAACAGATCCACGCCCTCCTCGCCGAGACGGGCGAAAGCCCGCAGATCGGTGATGCGGTCGTCGAGAGGAAACTGGTCCATCTTAAAGTCGCCGGTGTGCAGCACCATCCCGGCCCGGGTGCGGATCGCGACCGCGAGGCTGTCGGGGATGGAGTGGTTGACCGCCACGAACTCGCAGTCGAAGGGCCCGAAGCCACGCCGGTCGCCCTCCCGCACCCGGACCGTGCGCGGCCGGATGCCGTGTTCCTTGAGCTTGGCCTCCAGGAACGCCAGCGTCAGCTTTGAACCCACGACGGGGATGTCGGACCGTTCGCGCAGCAGGTACGGCACGCCGCCGATGTGGTCCTCGTGGCCGTGGGTGAGGACCACGGCCACGATGTCGTCCAGCCGGTCCCGGATCGAGGTGAAGTCCGGCAGGATCACGTCCACGCCGGGCTGGGTCTCCTCGGGGAACAGCACACCGCAGTCGACGATGAGCAGCTTGCCCGCGTGCTCGAAGACGGTCATGTTGCGGCCGATCTCACCCAGGCCGCCCAGGGCGATGACCCGCAGCCCTCCTTCGGGAAGGGGCGGTGCGGCCTTCAGCTCGGGGTGCGGATGACTCATACCCTGACGGTACCCGGAGAGCAGGACAGGGTGATCCACTACCTGTGCGATCTCTTCCTCCCGACAGGGTCGGGGCACCACAACGGGTTTCCGGGGACGATCCGATGACGTCGGCGGCCGGACAGGGAGGGGTCAAGGCGGAACCGCCTTCGGTGGGTCAGCCGTGCGCCCGGTGGTGCCGGCGAAGATCTCGTGCCCCCGCCGTGGTGGCCGGCCTCCGCGGCCTCCTGGTGCGCCTCGCCGCTGGGCCACTCGGTGTACAGCTGTGCCCGAGCGCCGTCGGCGCTGTGCGGGAGGTGCGCCCGATCTTGCCCGGGTGCCCGCCGCCCCTCGGCTGGGCGGTAGTCACGGCGTCCGTGAAGGCGCACTGCCACTCGACTCCATGACGTCCAAGGCCGCGGTGACCAGGCGGCCGGCACAAGTGAGCCGCGGACCGCTGGGGTCTGGCCGGCCCGGTCGTCCAGCTTCCGGTCGAGGTAAGCCCTTGGCCGCGCAAGGCGCGCTCCGGCGGGGCGCCTCCCGCCTCGACCGCCGTCCCGAGGAGACCGACGCGGCCGCTACCGATCTTGCGCAGCTCGAGCGGCAGCAAATACTTGGCTAGCCACATGTTTGCTGTTACGGTATTTATGTGTCCAGCCACCTAAATGGGTGGGGTACGAGAGGAGTCGTCATGAAAGCCATCCTGTTCGACCGTTTCGGAGGCACGGAAGTGCTGCACGAGGCGGACATCGAGGTCCCGCAGCCCGGCCCCGGGCAGATCCGCGTCCGCGTCAAGGCGGCCGGGCTGAACGCGCTGGACGGCAAGATCCGCTCCGGGGCACTGGAGGCCGTGTTCCCCACGCCGCTTCCCTCCGTCCCCGGTCACGAGCTCGCCGGTGTGGTGGACGCCCTGGGTGAGGGCGTGCGGGACGTGCAGGTGGGTGACGAGGTGCTGGGCTGGTCGGACACCGGCTCGTACGCCGAGTACGCGCTGGCCACCGTCGTGGCCCCCAAGCCCGCCGGCCTCGACTGGCAGCACGCGGTCGCGCTGCCGGTGGCGGGCGAGACGGCCGAGCGGGTCCTGAACCTGCTGGGCGTCACCGCCGGGGAGACCGTGCTGATGCACGGCGCGGCCGGAGCGGTCGGAACCCTGGCGGTCCAGATCGCCACGGCCCGCGGAGCGCGTGTCATCGGCACCGCCGGCCCCGCCAACCAGGACTACCTCGCCTCGCTCGGCGCCACCGCGACCCTCTACGGCGAGGGCCTGGTCGAGCGGGTCCGGGCGCTCGCCCCCGACGGCGTGGACGTGGTGTTCGACCTGGCCGGGAAGGGAGCGCTGGAGGACTCCATCACCCTGCGCGGCGGCACCGAGCGCATCGTCACCATCGCCGACTTCCGCGCGCACCAGCTCGGCATCACTTTCGCCAACGGTCCCCAGGAACGCTCGGCCGCCCGCCTGGCCGCCCTGGCGCAGGACGCCGCGACCGGCAAGGTCGTCACCACCGTCACCGCCTACCCGCTCGACCAGGCCGCCACGGCCCAGCAGGTCAGCGACGCCGGGCATGCCCGGGGCAAGCTCGTCCTCACCCTCGACTGATCACGCCCGCCGCTGCACCACCCCACCCGCCGCTTATCCCGATGACCACCTGTTCATCACCGCACCGAAGGACCATCCATGCTGAATTCCCTGTGGACACCGACCACCGTCGGTGGCATTTCCCTCCCGCACCGCCTGGTCATGGCCCCCATGACCCGTGACCGCTCCACGCCGGAAGGCGTACCGACCGAGCTGAACGCCGAGTACTACGCCCAGCGGGCCTCGCACGCGCTCATCATCACCGAGGGCACCCAGCCGAACGCCGACGGCCAGGGCTATCTCCTCACTCCCGGCATACACAATGACGAGCAGATCGCCGGATGGCGCAAGGTCACCGACGCCGTGCACGCGGCCGACGGCCGGATCGTCGTCCAGCTGATGCACACCGGACGCATCGCCCACCCCGACAACACCCCCCACGGGCGCCAGCCGGTCGCCCCTTCGGCGATCCGGCCGCAGGGCACGATGTTCACCGCGTCCGGGCCCCAGGAGATGCCGACACCCCGGGGCCTGTCGACGCAGGAGGTCGCGGCGACCGTCGACGACTTCCGCCGCGCCGCAGCGGCTGCCGTCGCAGCAGGCGCCGACGGCGTGGAGATCCACGGCGCCAACGGCTACCTGGTGCACCAGTTCCTCGCCGACAACACCAACCAGCGCACCGACCGCTACGGCGGTTCCCTCGAGGGCCGCATCCGCTTCGCCGTCGCGGTCGCCGCTGCCGTGGCCGACGAGATCGGTGCCGAGCGCACCGGCCTGCGCATCTCCCCCGGCAATCCGTACAACGACATGGCCGAGTCCGACACCGCCGAGCTGTATCCGGCGCTCCTGCGCGCCCTCAGCCCGCTCGGCCTCGCCTACCTCCACGTGATGCACGCAGGCGACGAGGAATTGCTGGGCACCCTGCGTGAACTGTGGCCGACCACGCTGATCCTCAACCGGGCCGGCACCGACCTGCCCACCCGCGCCAAGGACATCGACCACGGCACGGCCGACCTCGTCTCCGTCGGCGCCCTCGCGCTCGCCAACCCGGACCTCGTCGAGCGGCTACGCTCTGACGCGCCGCTGAACACCCCCGACCCGGCGACCTTCTACGGCGGCGGAGTGGCCGGCTACACCGACTACCCCACCTACACCGTCTGAGGAACCGCATGTCCGTCCCCACACCCCGCATCCCCAGCACGGCCAGCGAGGGGCCGATGAGCTACGCGATCTTTCAGCTCGCCCGTGCTCATCGGGCCCGCGCCGCCGCCATGCTCCGCGAGATAAACCTGCATCCCGGACAGGAACTGCTGCTGATGCAACTGCTGGACCGGGACGGCCAGACCCAGTCCGAGCTGCTCGAAAGCGTCGGCCTGGACCACTCCACGGTCTCGAAGTCTCTGCGCCGCATGCAGGACGCCGGCCTGCTCGTCCGCGAGCCGGCCGAACACGACCGGCGCGTCATGGTCGTCCACCTCACCGAGAAGGGCCGTGCCATGCGCGAGCCCATTGCAACCATGTGGCGAGCCCTGGAGAAGACCTCCGCGCTGAACCTGTCGGCGCAGCAGGCGGAATCCTTCGTCCGCACCGCCTACGCCATCGCCGACGCGATCAACAGCCGCGCTCTTCCGCAAGAAGAGTCCGAGTAACTCCCCTCGGCTCGCACCCCGGTTCCGGCCTGGAGTGCGCATAGTTTCCGGCGTTCCTGCGAAGTGGGCAGTGCTGCAGAGCACTCGGCTCACGAGGCCCGTGCTGAGCGGAGCCAGGCTTCCCGCCTGTCGGAAGAAGCCCGGTGAGCCGAGCCGGTGGATGTGGCGGGACTCCCGCTCACTCCGTACGTCAGGGAGAACGGGGCTGAGCGGGGCCTCAGTGTCAGGGGCAAGCGCGCGTCGTCCCGGTGGAAGCAGGACGGAACTCATTCGGGCGCAGGGTGACACCCCTGCATGGCCGGCGAGCCCTTCTCCATGCCAACTGGCTGTACATCGAGGACGGACGCATCACCCGCGTCCGGGTCGCCTTCGACCTCCGAAAGCTCCTGCAGGCCGACGGCTCCCACGTCCCGCGGCCACCACTGCTCCGCCCAACCAATCCCCCACCACTGACCTGATGAAAGGTGACACCCCCATGACCACCACCCTCCCCGTCCTCGTCGTCGGCGCGACCGGCTCCCTCGGCGGCAAGGTCGTCGACGAACTGCTCAAGCGCGGCAAGAACGTCCGCGCCCTGGTCCGGCCGACCACCGACGCGAGCAGGCTCGAAAACCGGGGCGTCGAGATCGCCCGCGGCGACATGCTCGACCTCGACTCACTCGTCGCTGCCATGAACGGCGCCGATGCCGTCATCACCACCGCTGCCGGCTACACCCGGGGCGGCAAGAACGCGCAGGACATCGACACCGTCGGTAACGCCAACCTCGCCGAGGCCGCCCATCGCACCGGCATCCGGCGGTTCGTCCTGACCAGCATCCTCACCAGCGACCAGACCCCCCAAGTCCCGCACTTCTGGCACAAGAAGATCGCCGAGGACAAGCTCGAACAGCTCGGCGTCCCGTTCGTCGCGCTGCGCCCGGGGGCATTCCTCGACCAGGTCGCGAGCATGGCGGGCGACCCGGTCGACAAGGGCCGCATGTTGTGGATCGGCAAGGCCACCGTCCCGCTGACCTTCGTCCACACCTCCGATCTCGCGGCATACCTGGCGGCCGCCGTCGACGCCGAGGCCGACAACGGTGAGCGGATTGACATCGGCTGGGACCGTCCGGTCAGCATGCGAGAGGTGGCCGACGTGATGGGCCACCGGGCCGGAAAGAAGATCAAGGTGTGGGCCGTCCCGTCCGCCGTCGCCCGCGCCGCGGGAGCCGTCGCCGGCCGCTTCATGCCCCTGATCAAGGACATGGCCGCGATGTTCCGCTGGTTCGAGACCGGGCGCTACGTCGCCGACCCCCGCCGTCAGGAGCAGCTGTTCGGCCCCGTGCCCACGGCCGAGGACGCCCTCGCCCGGTTCACCGATGAGTTGCGCACCGCACAGCACCGGTGACAGACCCGCGTCCTATTCTCGCGGCCTGGCGGCCTGACCAGGACGCCTCGGGCCCATCCCTCCTGGTCGAACCGCTCCACAACCGTTCCGGCCGAGCGAACGGGGGGGACGGCGGGGGCGCTCAGGCTTCCCCTCGGGATGAGGGGCCCGAAGCCTTGCGATCGCGGGGCTTCACCGGTGTCCTCCATTGACGATCAGATGTCCGCAACTGACTGCGGGATTCGCTGGATGTCGACAGAAGATCGAGAGGTGCTGCGGCGACCAGTCGCTGCGGGCCGCAGGGTGGCGACCCTGCGGGTCGTCCTCGATGAGTAAGGAATTGGCATGGGCAAGCGTGCAGCGTCCGCAGCCGCCGCCACTACGGCGATGCGAGCGGTTGTCGTCACTCAGCCCGGCGGCCTGGATGCCCTTCACGTCACCACGGTGCCGATGCCCGAGCCGCAGCCCGGGTGGGTGCGCATCAAGGTGATGGCGTTCGGCGTCAACGAGTCCGAGGTCACCACCCGAAAGGGCGAGTCAGACTCGGAGGTCACCTATCCGCGCATCCCCGGCATCGAGGGCGTCGGTGTGGTCGATCAGGCCGACGAGGACAGCGGGCTGCGCCCGGGGCAGCAGGTGGCGACCATGATGGGCGGCATGGGCCGGTCCTTCGACGGCTCGTACGCGCAGTACGTGACCGTCCCCGCGGGGCAGGTCATCCCGTTCGAGACCGGCCTCCCGTGGGAAGTGGTCGGCGCGCTGCCGGAGATGTTCCAGACCGCCTACGGCTCCCTCGCCACGGGCCTCGGTCTGCAGGCGGGGCAGACGCTGCTGATCCGCGGCGGCACCTCCACGGTCGGGCTGAGCGCGGCCACGATCGCGAAGGACCTCGGAGCCACCGTGCTGTCCACCACTCGCAGCCCGGACCGGGCCGGGGAACTGCGGGCCATCGGTGTCGACCATCCACTGGTCGACAACGGCGCCATCGCCGACCAGGTGCGCGAGCTGATGCCGGACGGAGTCGACGCCGTACTGGAACTGGTGGGCTGCTCGGCCCTCGCCGACACCTTCCGCACCGTCCGCAGTCACGGCACCGTCTGCTTCACAGGAGCCCTGGCGGGCCAGTGGACGATCCCCGACTTCACCCCGTTCATGATCCCCAACGGGGTGCGGCTGACCAGCTACGCGGGCGGGGCCACCGACCTGCCGGCGCAGGTCTTCCAGCAGCAACTGCAAGCCATCGCCGCCGGACGGCTCAAGGCCCCGGTCGCGAAGGTCTACCACGGCCTGCGGCAGGTGCGCGATGCCCAGGCCGACGTCGAGGCCGGCACGACGCCGGGCAAGCACGTGGTGCTGCTCGACGACTGAGAAACACACCCATCCGCCGCCGGTCGCAGCCGGCCGGCAGCGGCATGCACGAAAAGGAGACTGTCATGGGCGTCAACAAGGAAGAAATCAGCAAGACCATCCTGGAACTGGAGAAGTCCTTCAACGAGCGGTGGAGCGTCGGCGACAACCGCGGCTACCTCGACAACTACGCCGAGGAGATCAGCTACTTCGACCCCATCGAAAAGGACCTGGTCGTCGGCCGTGACGCGACCGTCGCCCACATCGAGGCGATCTACTCCAACCCGCACATCGTGCGCAACGAGTACCTCAACCCCGTCGTGCACGTCAGCGACGACGGTGACTTCGCCGTCCTGGCCTACAACCTGAACACCTTCGTGCTCGACGACAACGGCAACGAGCGGCAGCTGCGCGCCTGGAACGCCACCGAGGCGTACCGGCTGATCGACGGCCAGTGGCGCATCGTGCACTCCAACTGGGCGTTCGCCCAGACCGCGACAGGCGCGATCGCGTCCTGACCGGGGATCCGAGATGACGTACCCCGGCCAGTGAGCGGTCGATCGACGGCGGCGGCCGACCCGGCCCATGTTCCGGACGCGATCAAGGCCGTGGCGGCCGGGCGGGTGCGAACTTGTGCCGCGCCCGCCTCACATGCCGGTCCTGGCTTCGCGGGCCGCGAAGGCGGCCGGGGTGAGACGGGTGTGGCCACGGAAGAAGCGGCCGAAGTTCGCGGGATCGGTGAACCCGAGATGGACGGCCACAGCCCGGGCGTCCCAACCGGCACCTCTCAGCAGGCGCCGGGCTTCGAGCAGCCGCCGCTCGTCGATGACTTCACGCACCCCCTTGCCGGTGGCGTCCCGGGCCGCGCGGCTGAGGGTGCGAACCGAACAGCCGAGCAGCCCGGCATAGTCCGCAGCCCGGTGCAGTTCCCGGAAGTGCAGCTCCAGGGCGTCCACGAACCGTGCGTACATGTCTCGGCGGCCCGTACCGCCCGCCGCCGTGCCGGTGGGGGTGACATCGGGGGAGTTGGCGAGGCGCAGCAGCAGCGATTCGAGCAGGCTGCGCCGCAGGGCGTGGTGGACATCGAGCCGGCGGCGCCCCAGTGCACGGTGCTCGTCCAGGAGCTGGAGCGCCGTCTGCCGCAGCCAGGCCGCGTCATCGGGGTGCGGGTTCAGTACGGCAGGGGCCTCGTGCGCGGTGAGCGGGGCCAGCAGGCGGGCGGCGTCGGACGTCAGCACGTCCGGCTCGAACAGGATGAACAAGCCGCGGACGACACCCGGCGGATGCCAGCACTGCGCGTGCCCGGGACGCACCCACAGCCACTGGCCGCGTGCGACGGTCCGCGTGACGTGGTCGACATCGTGGAGCAGCTCACCCTCGGTCACCAGGATCAGGTAGTGGAAGGTGGCGCGGCCCGGACGAGGCGGATTCCACGGCCAGTCGTCGTGCTCGGCGAAGAAGTCCTCGACGGTGCTCACCTCAAGGCCGTACGGAGTGCCGACCGGGGGCTGGAAACCGTACAGCGGAACCGCGGCCTGCTCGCTGCGTCCGACGCGTGGAGAACGCCCGGGGTGTCGCTTGTCGACCATCACGTGTCCGTAGTTTACCGCCCGTTCCGCCCGCGTCGCTGGAGGATGGGGCGTGACGTCCGCGTCCCTGGCCTACGCCCTGCCCGCTACCACCCGAGGAAGGAAACACTCATGAACGGATCGACCCTGCAGACGTTCGCCGCCGAGTGCGCGGAGGAACTTGCCGGAGCGCAGCTGGAGCATCCCTTCGGCCCGGACTGGGAGGTCTTCAAGGTACGAGGCAAGGTGTTCATGCTGATGACCGAGGTCCCCGGGCGCCCCGTCGTGATCCTGAAGGCGGAACCCGGCGAGGCCCAGGCTCTCCGGGAAAACAACAGCCACATCACCCCCGGCTACCACATGAACAAGAAACACTGGATCCAGCTGGAGGGCGGGACAGGCGTCTACAAGGAGCTCGTCAGGGAGCTCGTCACCGACTCCTACCTGCTCGTCGTCGCCCACCTGCCCAAGGCTGCGCAGCCCGTAGACCCGCACACCTACGGCACCAGCACGCAGGCGGCCCGGTGAGCGCGGCCGGTGACCGCTCCAGGACCCCGCCCGCAAGGCGGCCCTCGCCCTGCCCGACGTCAGCCACGGACGCCCCTTCACCCCCGGACTCGACGTCGTCACCGATGACCCGGACGAACAGGTCATCACGGTCAAGTGCGAGCCCGAGCACGCGCGGGCGCTGGAGCGCGGCTACGCCTCGATCGGCCTGGGCGCCATAGGCAGCCGGGCCGGCTACTAGGCCGAGACGCTCCTGGTTCATCGGAACCAGTCGTATGCGGGGCAAGCTGACGCTCGTAGCAATTCCTCGCGGGGCGGCACAAGCGTGCTGGATGATGGGGCGGTGCAGCTCCCCTACGTCTACCGCGTCACCAAGTACGACCCCGCCGACCGTGACGAACACGGGCATTACATCGGCAGGGAGGACACCGTCAGCGATCACGGCGAGGTCGAGGCGGCTTATCTTCAGGCGGTAGCGGCCTTCGCCGGGGACACTGGCGTCGATCACCTGGCCGTACGTGAACCACAGGTCCCGTCCTTCGCGCACTTCGGTGTGGAGCCTGCGGTGGACGGCTTTGGGTTGGACGGGCTTTTCCCTGCCGGCCCTACCGGTTTTCACGATGGGGCAGAAGTACCGCTCGAAGTCGGGCTGCAGCTGGTGCGCGCCATGTTGCGCGACATCGGCGCCTGGTGCCGGCTGGAGGCGGAAGGCGTGTTCGCAGTCCACGTGGGATGGGACCAGTACCTCTACATCAGCAGCAGCCGGCCTTGCGAGGAGGCGTTGGCCCGCACGCGGGAGCGGGGACTGTTCCCGGAACGCCTGGACGCCTCCCCGTACGCCTTCGAGGCCGAGGAGGAAGAGCAGGTCATCCAGCGGCCCGGCGATGACCACTTCTGGGCCGACCTGCACACGGCAGTCGCCACCGGCCGTGCCGGAATCCTGGAAGAGACGTATCTCGAAGGTGCCTCACGATGGCACCACCTCACCATCGACACCATCGACCCCGTTCGCGTTGGACTGGCTCCCCGGGCCCGTCTCGCCGTCTGGCCGCCCCTGTCCACCGACATCGACGCCGTCCTGAGAGCCCTGCCCGCTGACGGCCTCGTCGAAGGCGTGTGGCAGGACGACGACGGCAACATCCGCAGCGCCATCGCCGACGAGGACGCGTTCCCCGAACTGACCGCCCGGATATCCCGTTCCCATGCCGCAGCGCTCCTGTCTGTATATGCGGGTGAATCTGTGCCTCTGTGTACTGCTGTCATGCCCGACAACGACGGAGTCCTACGGGCTCGTTGGCGAACCGAGCCGACGCCGAGCGACCGCGACTGGGCACTTCGTCAGCCCCAAGAGTGAGCGCTTCGACCGGTCTGTCTCAGATTGATGGCCGAACGGCCATCGAGTGGCCATCGGTCGTGAGATTCGGCCACTGAATCTGAGATCCCACAGCTGTTGCTGCTCGGGGTTGCTGCGGATGTCAGTCATGCCCCGAACCCTCTGGTCCGGCGCCATCAGCTTCCGCCTGGTCGCTTATCTGAACTAAAACCCGTAGCCGGGCTGTTGCTGGCCCACCTTGACCAGTTCGCCCCAGATGCGATTCGCGCCGGTTCCCGGCTTCACGGAAAACGTGCCGCGACCCGGGACGAGTCGCTGGCGTTCTTCGACATTACGGACCGCCCGCGAGTCACCGAGCCATTCGTCCGCCAGCGTCGACCTCCGTCGCATACGGAGCAACGGCGTCAGCGCGTGAAGCTGTGCGCGGCACGCGGGAACCCGTCCCGCATCTCGTGCCGTCCGTCATCGGTGCGGCATCCCGGCCCGGCGCCGCAGGCACCTTCTCCGCGTGCCCGGACAGGGAGTACCGAGCCGCATCGGCGACCTGGCGCATTCGTCGCCTGCTGGCCCCTCCTCCCGCACCAAGCCGCAGGTTCCCGGCGATCGCCGAAGCGGCTCCTTGCCACCCGCGCCGTCCCGCAATAGTCTTACGGTCGTAAGTTAAACGATCGTAATTTAAATGAGGCAGGGAGCCTGTCATGGCGACACATCGGCCGGTAGCGCTCGTAACGGGGGCGTCTTCGGGGATCGGTAACACAACCGCTCGCGCCTTCGTCACAGCCGGGTTCGAGGTGATCGGAACCGGACGGAACACCTCGGGACTCACCCCGCCCGCCGGTGTGACCTTCCTCGACCTCGACGTGACCAGTGACGAATCCGTCACCACCGCAGTCCAGGAAGTGATCAAACGGTTCGGACGGATCGACGTCCTCGTCAACAACGCCGGTCTCGGCTCCGCCGGCGCCGCCGAGGAGAACTCCGTCGCCCAGGCCCAGAGCCTCTTCAACCTCAACTTCTTCGGTCTCGTCCGCATGACGAAGGCCGTCCTGCCGCACATGCGCGCCCAGGGCCGTGGACGCATCATCAACCTCTCGTCCGTCCTCGGCGTCATCCCGCAGCCCTACATGGCCCTCTACGTCGCCGCGAAGCACGCCATCGAGGGCTACTCCGAGTCCCTGGACCACGAGGTCCGCGAGCACGGCGTCCGCGTTCTGCTCGTCGAGCCCGGCTACACCCGGACCGCCTTCGACGCCAATGCCGCGCAGCCCGACACCCCGCTGCCGCTGTATGCGGAGCGGCGGCGTGTCTTCGACGAAGTGGTCGCTGCGGCTATGAAGAGCGGCGACGACCCTGCCGTCGTCGCCAAGGAGATTGTCACGGCAGCCACCGCCCCGAAGCCGAAGCTGCGCTACACCGCCGGTCCGCTCGCCTCACGCATCACCACCGCGCGACGCCTCGTCCCCACCGGGATCTTCGACAAGCAGATCCGCAGATTCAACCGGATGCCCGGCTGACGTCGCACCCGGCCCATCGACCTGCAGTGCGCGTGAGAGGCGCGTTCAGCTCTGACCTGACAAGGAGCATCCACATGGGAATCAGCACGGAAGCACAGCAGTTCGCGCAGTTCCTCGAAAGCGTGCGCGCGAAGGCGTCGACACCGGGCCTCGACCTGGCCGTCGTCCGCGACATCGTCGACACGCATGCTTCGGCATCGACCGAGCCGGAAGGCGTCACCTACGCCGACGTGGACGCGGACGGCGTCCCCGCCCTGTGGGCCATCCCCGAGAGCGCCGATCCCGACAAGGCGCTGCTCCACTTCCACTTCGGTGGATCGGTCGCCGCCTCGATCACATCGGATCGCAAGGCCGCCGGCCACATTGCCAAGGCGGCCGGAGCCCGCTCACTCGTCGTGGGCTTCCGCCTGGCGCCCGAGCACCCCCACCCGGCGCAGATCGACGACGCCGAAACCGCCTACCGGTGGCTGCTCGCACAGGGCTACGAGCCGCGGAACATCGGCAGCACCGGCCACTCCATCGGAGGCACCCTCGCGGTCGCGCTGCCGCTGCGCCTGCTCGCCAGGGGCGAGGCCGCCCCTGGGGCGATCATCAGCATCTCGCCCTGGACCGACCTCACCATCAGCAACCCGAAGGTGGACGAGAACGAGGAACTCGACAAGATGCTCAGCCGGGACATCCTCGAGCAGTTCCGAGCGGCTTGGCTGCAGGACCCCGGCGTGGACTTCACCGACCCCGACATCAGCATCCTCAACGCCGACCTGACCGGCCTGCCGCCCACGGCCCTCCACTACGGAGAGTACGAGGCGCTTGCCGGCGAGGGCGCCGACTTCGGCCGCCGACTCGCCGACTTCAAGATCCTCTCCGAGGTCCGCCCACTGCCCGAGGGGCAGCACTCGTTCATCCTGGGCGCGGGGCGCGTGCCCGAGGTGGACCGGGCGATCGAGCAGATGGGTCAGTGGCTTCGACGGCACCTCGGCAGCTGATGCGGGGGCCGGCCCGGCATGCGCATCGTCCGCCGAAAGGCAATCAAAAAGATCACACAAAGGGATGGCTGACATGAAGGCATTCATCGTCGAGAAGTACAGCAAGGACGGCCTACGCGCCGCAGACGTTCCCGAGCCCACCGTAGGCGACGGCGACGTCCTGGTTCGAGTGAGCGCCACCAGCATCAACCCGCTGGATAAAATGGTCCGCAACGGGGAGTTCAAACGACTCCTGACGTACAAGCTTCCGTTCGTGCTCGGCCACGACGTCGCCGGCATTGTGACGCAGGTCGGGTCGGCCGTGCGCGACGTAAAAGTCGGCGCCGAGGTCTACGCACGTCCCCGCGACCTGCGGATCGGAGGCTTCGCCGAGTTCATTGCGATCGACCAGGACGACGTCTCACCCAAGCCGGAGTCACTCACCCTCCGCGAGGCGGCCGCGGTGCCGCTGGTGGCCCTGGCAGCCTGGCAGATCCTCGTCGACCACGCCCACGTGAAGCCGGGCCAGAAGGTGCTCATCCATGCCGGTGCCGGCGGACTTGGATCGACCGCCATCCAGCTCGCCAAGCACCTCGGCGCCACAGTGGCGACGACCGCGAAAACTGATTCCGAGAAGCTGGTCAGGAGCCTCGGCGCCGACATCGTCGTCGACTACACCAAGGAGGACTTCTCGCAGGTGCTGTCCGGCTACGACCTGGTGCTGGACTCGGTGGGTGGAGTCAACCTCGAGAAATCGCTGACCGTGCTGAAGCCCGGCGGCCTGGCCATCAGTGTCGTCGGCCCGCCGGACGCCGCGTTCGCCAAGCAGCTCGGCGCCCCATCCCTTCTGGGCCTGGTCATGAACATGCTCAGTCGCAAGATCCGCAAGCAGGCCAAGGCCCTGGGCGTGCGCTACCAGTTCTTCTTCATGCAGGCGAACGGCGCCCAGCTGCACGAGCTCGCCGCCCTCTACGACAACGGACAGCTCCGCCCGGTCATTGACCGAACGTTCCCCTTCGACCAGACACTCGAAGCGATGGCGCACGTCGAGCAGGGCCGCACCACGGCCGGAAAGGTCGTGATCTCGATGGCGCCCGACAACGACTGAATCGGGCCGGGCCGAGAGAAGGCGTGTCGGTACTCCTATACACCATCGGCACATCATTGGAGTACGTTCGCAATCCAATACGATGGCGAAGCGCGGGTGACCTTTCCGGCGCACAAAGGAGCAAGCGCGTGGCGCGTTACGGGAAAGAGCACAAGCAGGCGACGAGGCAGCGGATCATCGAGACCGCCGGCCGCCGGTTCAAGCGGGACGGTATCGACGGCTCGGGCATCTCGACGCTGATGGCGGACGCCGGACTGACCAACGGCGCCTTCTACGCCCACTTCGCATCCAAGGACGACCTCGTGGCCACCGCGGTCGCGGACCAGTTGCGCACCCAGTACGCGAACGTCATCGAGCAGGCGGCCCCCGGCATCGCCGGAGTCGAGCAGATCGTACGGTGGTATCTGTCGCCCCAGCACCGCGACAGTCCCGACGACGGCTGCCCCTCCGCGGCACTCCTCGACGAGATCGGGCGCTGCGCGGACGAGACCAAGCAGGCGTACACCGACGGCGTGCTCGCCGTCATCGACGGTATCACCGCTCGCCTGGCGCCCGCCGATCCGCGCTCGGTGCACACGAAGACCCTCAGCGTCTACGCCATGATGGTCGGAACGCTGCAGCTCTCCCGCGCCCTGACCGACCGGCGACTCTCCGACGAACTCCTCGACGAGGGCATCCGCAACGCCCTCACTCTGCTCGGCGTACAGGAGTCCCGCTGACGCGCCGCAGAACCACCCGGCAGCCTCGACGAGCCGCTCCACACCACGCCCCGGCCGGGTGGTTTCGTAGGCGAGAGCGAGCAACGTTTGTCGACGGTCCTGGACGGCACTCAGCGATCAGACAGCTCGAAAATCGCGCCTGGCCGGTCCGAACCCGACACTCGGATCTTCGGCCTGCCCACCCTCAACCCACGGCACGAAAACGGTCCACCGAATCCGTCGGCGGACCGTCATCAGCGTTCGAGGCTGACGCGCTGCTCGACGGGTTGAGCCCGAAAAGTCGATTGAACCGCGAGATCTGACCCAGGACGACCACCTCACGCTCCGTCAGAAACAGCGTCGAACGAGCGTCAAGACATTTACCGAACCCGTCCCTCACGGAGTTGAGGCAGAGCGTTCTCGACCCACGCCCCCGCTGCGAAACCGCAGGTGAGGCACGAGGCAGGAACCTGCAGCACGCTCCACGCGGTGGACCTACGGAAACATGTCGACACGTCCCGCCCGCAACCTGGGGAATTGAAAATCACCAGGTCAGAGGCCCTTTGCTGCGGGCTCAAGAATAGCCACGCACTCCACGTGCGACGTCATCGGAAAGACGTCACAACGCCCGCACTGGGGAGAATCTGCAGGTCAAGCCCCATTTAGCGCCCCGTAAGACGGAGCTTCAGGGGCCCGGAGCGTCAATCGAGCGTCACGACAGTTGCCAGAACATGGCCTACTGACAGCGAACGCGACCAATGCGGTCTCGTTGGCAATGAAGGTCAGGAAGTGTTCGACCTCGCGTTCTTGGCGGTGGTGCAGCCGACGGCATCCGTCGACCCGACCGCCATCCGCTGGCTCGGGCCGACGGGTTGACCGGTACTCCAGCAGAGATCATGGCGCGTCCCGTCGTCCCGGCGAGTAGATCGTTCGTTCCCGGAGGCACATCTGCCGCTCATGGCCTAAGGGCTGTCGAGGACGCCGGGCGTGTCGTGCAGGGCCACGCTGTGATGGAGCGGGATGCGTCCCATGTTGATGTCGTGCATGGGTGATGTCTGATCGCCGATGCCGAAGGCGAGACCGAACAGCAGCTTGAGATCGTCGGGGACGCCGAGGGACCTGCGCACCGTGTCGGCGTAGACGCCGAGGACAGCCTGCGGGATGCCGCGGTATCCGCGTGCGGTCAGCGACAGCAGGAAGTTCTGGGCGTACATGCCGATGTCCCCGGCCGTTCGCACCCCGTCGCCGAGCACCGGCATGAAGAGGAGGGCGACGTGCGGCGCTCCGTAGAACCTCAGGTTCTCGCGGATGACCTCCTTCCTGCCCTCACGGTCCGAGCGCTCGACGCCACGGGCCCCGTAGACGATGGCCGCGTGCTGGTGCGACCGCTCCTGGTAGATGCCTTCGCCGTAGCCGGAGGTGAAGTCGGGTGAGGTCCGCTCTTCCTCGTACGCCGTGAGCAGTTCATGGCTCAGGGCGTCCCGTGCCGCGCCGGAGACGATGTGCACGTTCCACGGTTGGGTGTTGCTGTTCGAGGGGGCTGTCTGCGCGTCGTCCAGGACGCCGCGGATGTCCGTGGCGGGCAGCGGAGTGGGCAGGAACTGCCGGGGGGAGTTCCGGCTCCGCGCGAGATCGGTGAAGAACGAGGCGGTGGTTGGCAAAGCGGTTCCCTTCTGGAGTGTTGCTTCCGGTTGTTGCCGCGTCGGCTGCCGAAGGTGAGCTGGCAGCAGCCGGATCAGATGGATGGCTTGGCCGGTGCGGCGGATGATCGCCAGCGGATGTGACTGGTTGTCCAGCGACACCAGCACCATCGGGGGCGTCAGGGACAGGGAGGCGAAGGCGCTGACCGTGGTGCCGGGCGGGCGTCGGCCTTCAGGGCGTGACCACGGCGACCGGGGAGGCGACGGCTCCATGGCGTCGCGGAATGCCTGCCGGGCCGAGGTGTCGGGCATCGGAGTCGCGCTCATGACCGGGACGCATCGCTGACGCGCGGGTCGAGCCCGTACTGCCGGCGGGCTCCGAGGTGGTCGCGCAGGGTGGGGCCCTCGTAGTCGAGGTGGAACAGGCCGCGTTCCTGCAAGAGCGGGACGACCTGGTCGACGAAGGCGTCCACGCCGTCGTGGTAGCCGTCGATGGCGAGCGAGAAGCCGTCGCAGGCTCCGGCTTCGAACCACTGCTGCATGTGGTCGGCCACGTCGGCGGCGGTGCCGGCCACGACCGGGTGGTAGTCGATGACGCCGTGGGCGAGCACGTCGCGCAGGCTCCAGCCTTCGCGGGCCACCTGAAGGGCGCGTGCGGAGCGCGGGTCGTGCGGGCTGGCTACGGCGTCGGCGAGCTGGCGTGCGTCCAGGGACTCGTCGATCTGGTCGTGGTCGAGCGGCAGGCCGATCATCGCGCCGAGGTAGCGCACCCGTTGGCGCAGATCGACGGACTCGTCCAGGAAGCGGCGCCGGTCGAGCGCGGCCCGGCGGGACGAGGCGATGGTCGGCATGAAACCGGCGAACATCTTCACCTCGTCCGGGTCGCGTCCGGCGCGTTTGGCAGCGTCCCGCAGGGCGTTGCGCTGGGCCTGGCCGTCTTCGATCGTGTAGGGGTTGGCGTAGACGCCATCCGCGTGACGGCCCGCCAGTTCCAGGCCGTAACTGCCGCCTCCGGCCTGGAAGATGACGGGCTGGCCATGCTCGGACGGCGGGATGGGCAGCGGACCGCGGGAGGCGACGTGACGGCCCTGGAGGCTGACGGGCTGGATCTTGTCCATGTCGGCGAACCGCTTGCCGGGGATGTCACGGACCCAGGCGTCCTTCTCCCAGCTACCCCACAACGCCTGCACGATCTGGACGACCTCATGCGCGCGCTCGTACTTCTGCTCGCGCGGCGGTATCTGCCGGCCGAAGTTCGCCGCAGCGGCGGGGTCCGAGGTGGTGACCGCGTTCCAGCCGGCCCGGCCGTGGCTAATCATGTCTAGCGCCTTGAACTGCCGGGCAAGGGTGTAGGGCTCGTTGAAGGTGGTGGAGGCGGTGGCGACCAGGCCGATCCGCTCGGTCTCGCGCGCGATGACCGTCATGACCAGCAGCGGGTCGATCGGGAAGTGCGGGGCCTGGTCTTCGAGGTCCACGTCCAGGACCGGGGTGTCCGCGAAGAACAGCAGCTGGATCTTGCCGCGCTCGGCCGCCTGCGCGTAGCGCACGAACTGATCCATGTCCGTGTAGCTGGACAGATTCGCACCGGGAAGGCGCCATGCCCCGGGTTCGGCTCCGTAGCCGCTGGTGAACTGCATGCACAGAAGCATCTGCCGGGGTGTCATGGACGCTCCTCCAAACGAGGCGAAACAAAACGGAAGCAGCCTCCGTTTACCTTCCCGACAATACGGAGGCTACCTCCGCATTGTCAAAAGGCCGGAGCGGCGAGCCCTTGGACCTGGCCGCGACGCTGCGTGCGAGGGGAGCCCTCAGGGGCTCCTCGTCTCGTACGGGGTGTGCGCCGCGGCCGGCGGCGGGCGTCGTCACCTGTGGGCTGCGCGGTTCATCTCGACGACGTCCTCCAGGGTGGGATCGGCGCCGAGGGCGGCGAAGCGGTCCGCCATGCTGTCCCGGACGGCCGCATCCTTGACGCGGTCGGCCGCGGCCAAGGCCGCCGGAAGCTCATCCAGGGTCAGTTCGGTGCAGTAGGCGGGACCCATGGGCTGCTGACGCCAGGAGCCGGCCAGGGTGCCGGCGTCGTAGGGGTCGAACCCGGTGTCGTCGACCAGGCGCATGGCCACGCGCTTGGCCTCTTCGGAATCGCCGGCGACGGGGATGGCCATGCGGCCCGGAGTGCCCGCCGGGACGCCCTTCGTTCGCTGGGTCTCGGCCAGGGCGGCGTTCCATGCCTTGACCACAGGGCGCCCGAGGAGTTGGGAGGTGTGCACACTCTCCACCGCCCCGTTCTCCACTGCCTCGATCCGCCCGTTGAGGTGCGGGTAGTAGTTGGAGGTGTCGATGACCACTGTCTCGGCGGGGACGGACGCGAAGAGGTCTGCCAGTTGCCCCGCGACTCCGAAGGGAATGGCCAGGATGACGGCCTCCCTGTCCTTTACCGCATCCTCAAGTGCCACGGCACGGGCACCACTCTTCAGCAAGTCGGACGCGACGGCTTCAGGGCCACGGGCATCCGCCACGTCGACGTCGTGACCGGCCCCGGCGAGCTTCCGGACGAGGTTGCCGCCGATGACCCCGGCACCGATAACAGAAATTTTCACGATTTGTCCTTTGGGAAGTTGCACCGCTCCCAGAGCGGCGCGGTGTGATCACTTGGGTGACGAGGGCGCCGAGCATCCCGGTCTCCGGACATGCAGAGACCGCGCTGGGGTTCCGGTGATCGTCAGGTGGGACTTACGCCCGGGCGTCCCGGTTGCTGTAGCCGGTGGCGATGAGCGCGCGAACGCGGTTCAGCGACTCCTCGCCGGCGGCGCCTGCACCCTTGAGCCAGGCGACCGAGATGGCCGCGAGGAACAGGTCGTAGCCCTGCACCGACTCGCGCACGCACCCGGTCCGCTGGGCGGCGCGCACGTATGCGTCAGTGGCGGTGATGACGGTGTCACACGGGAGCGTGAGCGGGTTGTCCGGATCCTGGGCCCTGGCCGCGGCCATGAGCGGTTCCGGCAGTCCGCTGAACGCGCTGAAGTACTCTTCCAGCGCGCGCAGCCACTGCTCGAGCGCCTTGTCGGCGTCCCCGAGCCGCGCGATCTCCTCCTGGCGCGCCACCAGTTCTTCGGAGCGCGTCTGCAGCACGGCCGCCAACAGTGCTTCCCGGGTGGGGAAATGCCGGTACAAGGTGCCGGGCCCGACGCCCGCCTCCTTGGCCACCGCCTCCAGGGACGTACCGACCCCGTACTTCAGGAAGTGACGCTGCGCTGCTTCCAGGAGGGCGGCACGATTGCGCTGGACATCCGCGCGAGGCTTGCGCCCCTGCTGTCCACTGGCACTCATACGCACTCCTGGTCATGCGATCCTGCAGCCACCATAAAACGGAGGCTGCCTCCGTACTGATTCCACAGTAAAGCGGAGGCAGCATCCGGTCAAGCGGCTTCCGCCCCGAACACCCGTCAGCGGGGGGCCGCAACCACCGGCAGCACGATGCGGGAAGGGCGGTCTGGGTCGTGGAAGAGCTGCTGGCGGGCCACGCGGGCAGTGGTCGCATCATGCTCGGGCTCGCCCGTGTTGAGGTTGCGGTCCCAGCGCGGGAAGTTGCTGGAGGTGACCTGGACCCGTATGCGGTGCCCCGCCCGGCAGACGATGCTGGTCGACCACAGGTCCACGACGTGCTCGGCGGCTTCACCGGGCGTCGCCGCCCGTACCCGCACGATGCCGTCGGTCACATTCCGGGAGACGCCGTTCTCGTCGACGTCGCACAGGCGGGCCCCCAGTCGGTCGACGGGCCGTCCGTGGCGGCGAAGAGCACCGCCTTGACGCGGCCTGTCACCTCGACGTCCTCGGCGAGCGGTTCGGTGGTGAAGACCAGGACATCCTCGCGCGCCTCCACGGCCGCCTGGTCGACCGGGCCGGGAGGGAAGTCGTCCGGCCATGAGAAGCCCGCCGCCCATGAGAAGCGCGCCCCCGGTGGTGGGGACCGGGTCCATGGGGTCGTACGTGAACTCCTCGGCCCGCTCGGCAGTGGACGGCGGCTCAGGGGTCAGGCGTCCGTCCGCGCGCAGGTGGAAGTCCGTGTCCACGGCCCGCGACAGGGGCCATTCCGTCTCCTCGCGCCACTGGTTGGCGCCCATGACGAACAGCAGCACCTTGCCCGCGTCCGGCTCCACGGCCTCGCCGTCGCCGATCGTGCGCTTGAACCAGTCGAGCTGCATGTCCGTCAGGCGCCCGCGCATGGCCATGAAGTCGGAGTGCGCGCCGAAGCCGAAGTTGACGTCCCCGACTACGTGCCGCCAGTTGGTGTGGGTCCACGGGCCCATGATCAGCGTGGCGGGCCGGCCGACCCGGCGCATGGCGGTGAAGTTGTCGAGCGTGCCCTGGCTGAAGATGTCGTACCAGCCGCCGACCTGGAAGGTGGGCAGATCGACTTCGTCGTGCCGGCCCACGACTCGGCACGACTCCGCCCACTCGGGTTCGCGGCGGGAGCGTTCGTAGCCGAGCTCAGGCAGGTCGTGCCGGGCGAACGCGGGAAACCGCCCGGCGGGCAGGGCGCGGTAACCGTCGTCCGCCAGGCCGTCGAAGTCCCCTATGAGTCCGGTGATGCCGTTCACGAGTCCGTCGAGGTCGGTACTGTGACGGCGCATCAAGGTGTCGGCACCCTGGAGGAGGGACCAGGGGACGCTGAGGCCGAGTTCGACGGCGCCCCCGCGCGTCCACAGTCCGTCGTCCGGATCGGCCCACGTGATCATCGGCGCGATGGCCTTCAGCTCCGGCGGCTTCGACAGTGCCGCCATCCACTGGGTGTTGCCGAATTAACTGCCTCCGGTCATGCCGACCGATCCATTGGAGCCAGGGAGGGCGGCAGCCCACCGCACGGTGTCGTAACCGTCGCTTTCCTCGTGCGTGAACGGCTCCCACTCCCCCTCGGAGGCGAACCGGCCGCGCGAGTCCTGGACGACCACCATGAACCCGCGCCGGGCAGCCGCCAGCGGATCGAGCATGACGGTCATCATGGGCGTCTGCTTGCCGTAGGGCAGCCGGCTCAGAAGCACGGCCACGGCCCTGTGCCGCCGGGCCGGTAGACAAACGCGCGCAGCACCGTGCCATCGCGCATCCGCGCCGGAACATCGACCTCGATCTGGATGTCCGTCATGCTCTGCCCCTTGTCAGGTCGGGTATCGCTGGGTCAGGCCGTCGCGGTCAGCAGGTCGGCCAGCACGTCGGGCCGTTCCAGGGCGATGAAGTGGCCAGCCTTCGGCACCTGTGTGAAGTCCGCGGCAGGCAGCAGCTCCTTGTTGGCCTGCCGGTCCGAGGGACGGGACCAGTCCTTCTCGCCGTAGACGAAGTGGACCGGCGCCTCGACCTCGCGATAGCGCGAGCGCGCAGCGATGAGGCTGGGCAGGGCTTGGTACACGGCCCGGGCGACGGTCGGGTAGCCCGGTCGGGCGCCCACCCGGAGGAGCTCGTCCACGTAGTCCTCCCGCAGCGCGCTCGTGTCGCCGAGCCCACCCTGAAGGATCCTGCTGAGGGCGGGCCTGGGCTCCACCCCGGCGATCACCGGGCCCACCCCCGGGGCGAGAACACCGCTGATCACCACCCGGGCGAGGAGGCTGGAGCGGGCGATGCCGCCGCGGAAGTCGTAGGTGTTGACCGCGACGACGCGCCGTACCCGCTCCGGCAGGTCGGCCGCGGTGGTCAGGGCGAGCACCGCTCCCATGGACTCCCCGGCCAACGTCACGTCGTGGAGGTCGAGTTCGGTGAGCATCCGCTCGACGCCCGCGCGCATGGCCGGCTCGTCGTACGAGGCGCCGGGCACGATCTCGGAGTAGCCCATCCCCGGCAGGTCGAGGGCGTACACGGTGTAGTGGTCCGCGATCAGCGGGACGAGGTGGCGGAAGTGCTCGGCCTGGGTGCGCACGGTGTGCAGCAGGACCAGGGGGGCGCCGGTGCCCGCCTTGAGGTAGCGCAGTGTCCCCTCGCGGCCGCCACGTCCTGGACGTGGAGCGAGGGTGTGGCTGGTGGTCCCCGGGATGTGGATCGTGGGACGTGACTCGGGGGCGGTCATCTCGCCGACTCCTTGCGTGAGGGGGTTACTTGGCCAGTTGGGGGTACAGACCGGCCAGGTCACCGGCGAGGCCCGCCTTGACCTGGCGGGAGATGTCGTCGGCGAGCACCTCGTGAGTGCCCGTCTCGATGCCGTCGAGGGCGAGCGCGGCCACGTCACGGGGGTCGGACTTGGGTGCGTCGACGCCCGCCGCGAGGTCGGTGTCGACGTAGCCGACGTGCAGGCCGGTGACGGCGATGCCGCGCGGCAGCAGTTCCAGGCGCAGGGAGTTGGTCTGTGACCACAGGGCGGCCTTGGAGGCGCTGTAGGAGCCGCCGAGCGCGAGCCAGGAGAGCACGGAGTGCACGTTGAGGAGGTGGCCGCCGCCGTTGCGCTCGATGACCGGTACAAAGGCCCGCGTGAGCAGGAGGGGGCCGTAGAAGTTGGTCTCGAGCTCCCGGCGTACGTCGCCGACCGGGGAGCCGAGGAAGGATGCGCCGACCGAGGCGCCGGCGTTGTTGATCAGCACGGTGACGTCTTGTGCCTGAGCGGCGGCCGCCGCCACGGACGCCGGGTCAGTGACCTCCAGCGCCACCGGGACCGCATCCGGGTGCGTCACGCTGCGCGGGTCGCGGGCTGTGGCGTAGACCCTGCCGGCGCCGCGCGCGTACAGCTCCTCCACCAGGGCCTTACCGATACCTCGGCTGCCGCCGGTGACGAAGACGTTTGCGCCTTTCAGAGCGGTCATGACTGACTCCAGACTTCACAGAATGAGAAACCGATCGGTTTCCACCACGGTAAACCGATCGGTTTCCAAGCGCAAGCCGAGCCACTCCCCCTGCATCAGCCGGGCGTGCCCCCGGGCATCCTGCGGTCCCGGCGGTGCGGCACAAGACGTCGATCCCAACATGGACGCTCCGTCGACAGAGCCGCCGTTTCGCGACGCCGAGCAACAGCCGCTTGGCGAGGTAGGCCATCGACCCATGCGGGCCTCAGCCCTGGCAGGTCACCCCCGAACCCAGAAGCGACCCGCCCGCTTGCACCGAGGAAACCGATCTGTTTTCCTGAGTGGAAACAGATCGGTTTCCGACTGATGGTCGGGCCATGGCCAGCAGCTAAGGGGAGAAGTGAGTACCACCTTCAACCGAGGGGCGCCCGCCTCCGGGAAAACTAACTCGGGCCGCCGCGGCTCACATGCCGTGCGCTGGTGGGTGCTCGTCGTGCTGGGCGTGGCACAGCTCATGGTCACGCTCGATGCCACCGTCGTGAACATCGCACTGCCAGAAGCGCAACATGACCTCGGTTTCAGTGACGGCAGCCGGCAGTGGGTCATCACGGGGTACGCCTTGGCGTTCGGCAGCCTGCTGCTGCTCGGGGGCCGACTCGGCGACCTGTTCGGCCGACGTACCACCTTCGTGACCGGCCTGATCGGTTTCGCGGCCGCATCCGTCGTGGGCGGCGCGGCTACCAGCTTCGACATACTCGTCGCGACACGCGTGGCCCAGGGCCTGTTCGCCGCGCTGCTCGCACCCGCGGCGCTCTCACTGCTCAGCGTGACCTTCATCGACCCGGACGAAAGGCCGAAAGCCTTCGGCATCTTCAGTGCATTGTCCGGTGCGGGTGCCGCGGTCGGGCTCCTGCTCGGCGGCATGCTCACCGAATGGGCGTCGTGGCGCTGGGTGATGTACGTGAACGTCATTTTCGCGGGCGTCGCGCTGGTCGGCGCGTTGCTGTTGCTGGCCAAGCCCGCGGTCACCGAACGACCCAGAATCGATATTCCTGGCACCGTCGTGGTGAGCGCCGCGCTGTTCGGCATCGTCTACGGGTTCGCGCACGTCGAATCCACCAGCTGGACCGACCCGGTCGCCCTCGGCTCCATGATCGTCGGCGTGGTGCTGCTCGCGGTGTTCGCCTGGCTGGAGCTCAGGGTCGCGCATCCACTGCTGCCGCTGCGGGTCGTGCTGGACCGGACCCGAGGTGGTTCGTTCCTGGCCGTGTTCGTCCTGGGCATGGGGATGTTCTCGATCTTCCTGTTCCTGACCTATTACCTGGAGGCCAGCATCGGATACTCGCCGATCGAGGCCGGCCTGTCCTTCCTTCCGATGGTCGGCGGCATCGTTGCCTCGTCGACCACGGTGCCTTCGCTGGTGCTGCCCAGGGTCGGCCCGAAGGTCGTGGTCAGCGCCGGCTTCCTGGTCTCCGCGTCCGGTATGGCCCTGCTGACCCGGCTCACGCTGGACAGCGCCTACGTCGCCGACATCATGCCGGGCATGATCCTGCTGGGTCTCGGTATCGGCGGGGTGATGACCACCGCGTTCCAGGGTGCGACAGCAGGTGTGCACCACGAGGACGCGGGCGTCGCCTCGGCGCTGATCAATACCAGCCAGCAGGTGGGCGGCTCGATCAGTACGGCGCTGCTGACCACCGTTGCCTCATCGGCCGCGACCGACTACCTGTCCTCGCACAAACCGGGCGCCCTGACCGTGGCCCAGGCCGGGGTCGAGAGCTACACGGCCACCCTGGCCTGGGGTGCCGGGATCTTCGTGGTCGGTGCGGTGCTCACGGCGTTCCTGATGCCGAATGCGACTCTGGCGCCGTCGGAGGGCGAGCCGGTGATCGCCCACTGAGCCTCAATCCACCGGTGCTGAAAATGTCCTGCGCTGATTGGTGCCCTCCAGGCACAAATCAGCGCAGGACAGAGGCATCCCCGAGACGGTCCCGTGCGTTCCGTCTTCAGTAGGCTGATTATCGCCGGTGGCGGGTTCCCACGATGTGGGCCGATTTGGCGAGGCCGGTGGACAGGCCGGTGAGCGCACCGATTCTGGGGGCCACGATGGCAGTACCGACCTCCAGTCGCCCCATCAAAACGCCGCCCGGCTGTCTACCGCTTCCTCGCAGTGTTCGAGCCGCTGCAACAGCTCGCCAGCGGCATCCACTCGATCCTCTACTGCGGCACCCGAAGTGACGCGGGCCTGGTCCCGTGCTGGATGATGATGACCACCGACCTCATTGCAGCCACACCCCTCGGCTTCGCGATGATGGGCTGGCACGCCCCCCGGGGGCTGCGCCGTATCCATACGCCCGCTCGACCGTGGGCCGCACCGTAGATCGCGACGACATATCCTGTAAACCGATCGGTTTCCAATGGGTCGAAATCGAGTTAACCTCGCAATATGACCATCGAGGCGAAATCAAGCTCCCGAGAGCGGCTGCTGGAGGCAGCGGCCGCCCTCACTTACCGCGACGGCGTCAGCATCGGCGTCGACGCGCTGTGCAAGGCGGCGGGGGTCTCGAAGCGCTCCATGTACCAGCTCTTCGAGAGCAAGGGCGAACTCCTGGCGGCGAGCCTGGAGGAACGCGCCTCCGCCTATGTGACGACGCTGCTTCCCTCGACGGACGACAACCGTCCACCCCGCGAGCGGATCCTGCACGTCTTCGAGCAGATGGAATCACAGGCCGCCGCACCCGACTTCCGAGGCTGCCGATACCTCGCCGTGCAGATCGAACTCAAAGACCCGAGCCACCCCGCGAGCCAGGTGGCCCACCGGGTCAAGGCGAACCTGACCGGCTTCTTCCGCGCCGAGGCCGAGCAGGGCGGGGCGGGCGATCCCGACCTGCTGGCCCGGCAACTCAGTCTGATCTTCGACGGCGCCAGCGCCCGCGCGGGAATCAAAGCCGACACGCCGTCTGGACTCATCGCCCCCACCGTGACTGCCCTGCTCGATGCGGCGCACATGCGCTGACGCATCGCGCTTTACGAGCAGCCGCAGTGACCGATGCACCCGGCGAGTCGCAGCCGACTTCCGGCGACTCGAGAAAAGTCCCGCGGCGTCAATCTGGCCGGGCTTACCGCACCCACGGTGACCACCCTGCTCGACGCGGCAGGCTTGCGCTGACGCTGCGCCCGTCCAGAACACCCCTCACCGCCCGGCACCCCAGGGAAACCCCACGGCCGTAGAAGTGTTGCCGAGCATGCCGCAGGCGAAGAAGCCTGCGGTCTCGTCGACATCGGCGCCCAGCGACAGGTGCACGGTTTCCCAGATCCTCATCCAGCCGGCTCGGACGATCTCGCCGATCAGGCCATCGCCCTGCGCTTCGGCGGCCGCCACGGCGGCATATCCCTGCATCTGCATCAGGAGCGTCTCGGGGCTCGTCGAGATCAGCTTCGCGTAAGCGCTCGTCATCGCTGGAAGAACCCGCTCACCGCCCTCCACCCCGTCGGCCGCCCTCTCGAAAGCCAGGCGTGTGTCGTCCATGCTCCGCACCAGAGCGGCAACGAAGATCGTCTTCTTGTCCGGGAAGAGCCGGAAGAGATACGGCTGCGTGACGCCCACCCGCCTGGCGATCGCCGCGGTAGAGGTGCCGTGGTACCCCGTGCGCGCGAACTCGGCGATCGCCGCACGGATGACGCTCTCACGCCTCTCCAGCGCACTGGTCCGACCCATGACGTCCCGCTCCCCGCTTGAACTTGCACCCGGAAACCGGTCGGTTTACTGTATCGGAAACCGATCGGTTTCGAGTGAGTGCGGGAGTCCATGATGACGACAGGTCGGCCGGTGGCGCTCGTGACGGGTGCGTCATCCGGCACCGGGAAGGAAACTGCGCTCGCCCTGGTCGCTGCCGGATTCAACGTGGTCGGCACCAGCCGTGACACCTCGCGCGTCACCCCGCTCGACGGTGTGACGTTCCTCGGACTCGACGTCGCCAGTGACGCGTCGGCCGCCACAGCGGTCCAGGAGGCGAACGAGCGGTTCGGGCGGATCGACGTCCTGGTCAATGGCTACACCGGGGCCCTGGACCACGAGATCCGTGACCACGGCGTCCGGGCACTCATCGTTCAACCCGCCTTCACCAGCACCGGGTTCGAGGCCAACAGCACGAAGCCCGACACCCCCTGCACGCGTTCGGGAAGCAGCGGCAGACCGTCGACCGGGTCACGGCGGAGGCCGTCAGGGGCGGCGGCGCCCCCGCCGCCTTCGCCCGGGCGATCGTTACGGCGGCGAGCGACACGAAGCCGAAGCCGCGCTACACCGCCGGCCCCCTGGCCGGACGCGCACGCGTACTGCGCCGTCTCGCTCCCACCGGGGCCTTCGACAAGCAGATCCGCAAGATGAACCAGCTGGCCGGCTGACGCGCAGACGTTGCGTGGGCTCACCGAACAGCTGGCCCACCCCTACGCCCCACCAGACAGAGGACACCTTGATGCCAGAGCGCAATCCCATCCTGATCACCGGTGCCGCCGGCGAGATCGGTGGTGTGAGCCGGACGATGGTCGACATGCTGCTCGAACAGGGCCACCCAGTACGGGCGTTCGTGCGCAAGGACGACGAGCGCGCGCAGTCGCTCCGCCAGGCCGGGGCCGAGGTATTCGTCGGTGACCTGCTCACCATCGCCGACGTGACCGCCGCGCTGAAGGGGGTGCGGCGCATCTACTTCAGCATGAGCCTGTCGCCGTACTACACCGACGCCGTCAGCCTGATGGCCGCGGCGGCGCGGGCACAGGGCGACATCGAGGTCTTCGTCAACATCTCCGAGTTCGAGCAGTCGTTCATGACGTTCGAGAAGATGACCGCGCCGGAGGAAGAACGGCGTGCGTGGCTCGGCGGACGCATCGCCAACTGGTCGCCGCAGCAACGGGCCCACTGGGTCGCCGAGCAGGTGCTGGACTGGTCCGGCCTCCCGACGGTCAACATCCGCGGAGCCATGTTCGTCGAGAACCCGCTGATGACCTGGCTGGCTCTGGAGCCGCTGAGCAGGGGTGAACTGCGGCTGCCCTTCGGCGACCACCGGCTCGCGCCCATCGCGGGGTACGACGTGGCGGAACTGTGCGCGAAGATCCTGACCGACCCGGCGCCGCACCTCTCGAAGTCCTACGACCTCAACGGCCCAGAACTGAAGGACATGCACGGCTTCGCGGAGGACTACGCGGCCGTGCTGGGGCGCCCGGTCACCTACGTCCCCGAAGACATCGAAACCTGGAACGCCACCTACGTCGACACCGCCCTGGCCGCGCTCCCGCACACCGCGGAGCACCTGAAGACCCTGACCCGGCTGATGGGCGGCGGCGGGTACCGCGGCACCACCGACCAGCTGGAGACCCTGCTCGGACGCCCGCCGAAGACCGTGCGCTGGGCGTTGGAGAACCACCCACGCATCCGGAAGCTGGTGGCTGCCTGAGCCTCCCGGGCAGAACGAGAACACCACACCGGAGCCCGTGGACTGAACACGAGTGGAGGCCGCCTCGAACCGCGCTCGGCGATCAACGCCTAGGCGGCCTCCCGGCAGTCGCACCCGTCAAGGGCGCGTGCCGCGAGGCCGGCCCCTGAGCCATTCGGCTAGCGCAGTCCTTCCAGCGACCGAACGTTCTGCCGAGGCATCCGCACATCACGCCTTTGGTCCTGCCTTCACTGACCCGTCCCTCGACTGATGAAGAAGCCTCGGAGCAGCTTCGGCTACTCGAAGTGCTTCGGCCACTGGAGAACAGCGGTCTCCTGGAACGTGCAGCCTTCGTTCGCCACCAGGCGGCAGCTCTCACGGAGCTGCTCATGGAAGGTGATGCCCTCATGGTCTCGCAGGGCAGTGCGCTCCAGACCTATATCGACTCACTCATGAACCACTGCCTGGGCGACCTGGGCTCTCCCGGAACTGGTTCGCTGCACCCTCAGGATGCCCGCGCTCTGGCGGAGGCCGTCGACGAGGGTGACTGGCTCCCTGGACCTGAGCACACTCGCCTACGGGTCCGCGCCCACCATCTGCTGTTGAATGGCGGCATCGGCAGGGGCAGTCTTCAGGCACTGCCTCGGGCAGCAGAAATGGCTGCCCACGTCCGTAGCCATCCCGACAGTGCCGGCGGAAAGCTGGCACCGTGGATCGCCCTGGTCGAGCCCTCGGCATCGGAGCTGTTGACAGCCGTCTCGGCAAGTTTGTGACGCGTCAGCGGCGGCGCGGCACCCCCAGTACTGGTGACACCATACGGGCGAGGTTCCGTCACCTCGCCCGGCACATCCCGCGCTAAATGTGCGGAAGGGACTCCACCGTGAGCGAGTGGGCTTGGAGCCCACGGAACCCTCTCAATAGCACCGAGCCCTGCCTGTGAAGGGCAGGCCAGGGCAGCGAAGGCGTCTATGCGGCGATGGTCAGCGGTGCGGCCAATCGCTCCCAAGCACCGAGAACGGCCTTGTGCGCATCCGGCTGCAGATGGGCGTAGCGCTGGGTGGTCTGGAAGCTCTCGTGCCCAAGGAGGTGCTGGACCTCGTACAGCGAGACTCCTCTCTGGACCAGCCACGAGGCGCAGGTGTGGCGCATGGCGTGCGGCGAGTAGTGGGGGACGAGGAGTTGCTCGCCGTCGGTGTCGAAGTAGTAGGCATCTTCCACGGCGGGCCACCAGGTCTGCCGGCGCCAGTTGCCGTCGTCGAGGAGGCGTCCGGAGCGGCCCTTGGTGATGGTGGTGAAGACCACGGCGTCACGGTCGAGCCCGTGGATGTGACGTTCGAGGGACTCCAGGACGTGGGGCGGAAGTGGCACTTCCCTGCGGCTTCGGGAGCTCTTGGGGTACTCCTTGATGCCGCTCTTGGTGTTGACCTCCACGACGAAAAGGCGGGAACGCCGCTGGTCGATACGGTGGCGGTGGAGGCCGGACAGTTCGCCCCAGCGCAGGCCGGTGTAGAAGCCGAGCAGGCACATCGTCCGCCATGCCGACGGCAGTTCGTCCAGGATGCTCTGGGCCTGGTCGAGCGTGAACCACTGCGGCGGCTTGACCGCGATGGCTGGCAGGTCGATGCTGCGGCAGGGGCTCACCGCGATGATGTCGTCGTCGACAGCCGCGCGCATGATGGAGGACGTCAGGTTGTACGCCCGCTTGATCGCGGCGGCCCCTGCGCCTTTCTCGACGAGGGCTCGAATCCAACTCTGAACGTCCATACGGGTAATGGCCCGCATCTCCCAGTGAGCCAGGTAGGGCAGGACGTGGTTCCTGATGCTGGAGGCGTCGCCCCGCCGGGTGTGGGGCTCGACGACTCTGGCGTTCCACCACCGGTCGTGCCAGTCGCCGAAGGAGATCTCGCCCGCTCGCGGGTCTCGCAGGGCCCCGCGAGCGAACTGGGCCTCCAGCTCGATGCCCCACGCGCGGGCCTGCGCCTTGAGTGGAAATGACTCGCTGAACCGGTCTCCCGCCCGGTTGCGTACCGTCGCCTGCCACTTGCCTGACTTCAACTTACGGAGGTACGAGGGTCTACTCCTGTTCCGAGGAATGAACGTATGGGAGGGAAGGGTCAGCGTCGGGACGCCGACGACGCCACGGTCCTGCTGTTGATGAACTCCTCGAGTTCTGCGGCGGGGACACGTACGCGGGAGCGTCCTGTGCCGGTGCGCAGGTCGACCACGGGCAGGTCGCCGGCGGCGATGAAGCGGTAGATGGTGCGGCGGTCGACGTCCAGAGCGGCGGCGACGGCGGGTATGGACAACAGGCGAGCAGGCATGGGCGAGTCCTTGACGGCGAGGTGGGTGGGATGAGCGCCCGGCGAATCGGCAGCCGGGTCGTAGACAGGTCCGGAGGAGGTAGTCCGGGCTGGGTGCAGGCGGCCGTGTGGGGCGAGGGGGTGTCGGTCTTGGAGCTCGACAACCATCCAGGGAATCACCGGTTTCGGTAACCGGCGAATGGGTGCTCTAGGCCCTGGACATGCGCGGCTGGCATGCGTCGGAGCAACCGGGTGGGCTGGCGCGGATCGCTGTGCGGGTGCAGGACCGAATCGCTATTCCGCCGCCTCGAACTTCACGAGAGGGGTGATGCCTCCAGGAGGGCAAGCAGCGAGACGCAGAGGGCGCGTGCGATTGCGGTCAGGTCGTCGATATCGCAACGGCGCTGGGCGCGTTCGATGCGAGACAGCATCGTGTTCGACATAGGGCGGCCCAGCGTCGTAACCCGGGCGGCGAGTTCACGTTGGGCGAGTCCGCGTTCGGTGCGGAGGTATTCGATTGTGCGGGCGGTCCGCATTCCTGCCGGACCCATTTCCAGGGAACGAGCTGCCATGACTCCAGTTGTAGCTTGCATTCGCCGGTTTGGTGAACCGGCAATCGTCGGCTATGTTGCGCGCCCCGGACCGGATGCGAGCAGTAGGGACATCCATTTCCTCCGGTGTCACACGAACTCACACAGGGCCCTCTGCACGCCTCTGACGTGGGGTGTTGTGTTGTAGCTTCGCTGGCGGCAGCCCGTCAACGGCTTCCCGATGTGATCCTTCTGGCTCACCCTTCGGGCACAACTATTTGGTCAACCGCCGATCGTGACCTACGGTTCTGACCTCCCCGACGGCCTCTTCCCTTGGAGCCTTTCTGCCATGAGAGATTGCGCCAGAATGGGCTGGACTTGCGCGCCCTGGGTGTGGCTATGTTGACGACATCCCCGGAAAGCTCGACCCGGTCATGAGCGCGCCTAGCGCCGCTTCGGTCAACTCCCCTCCCCCTGACACCCGTACCGTCACGATCGACGGTGAGCCGTGCTGCCCGAGCACCGGCTCCCGAGTGAGGACTGCTCCCCCTTGGCTCGAATCCGCACCATCAAGCCAGAAGCCTTCGTCTCCGAATCGCTGGCCGCCGTCTCCTTGACCGCCGAGCGCACCTTCCTCGGCCTGCTCACTCAGGCCGACGACCAAGGTCGGCACCGTGACCACCCCGCGATCATCGCCGGACAGCTGTGGGTGCTGCGCCCCGAGCACACGCCCGCCGAGGTCGAGAAGGACCTCGGCCAGCTCGATGACGCCGGTCTGATCTGCCGCTACACGGGCCAGGATGACAAGCGGTACCTGCACATCGTCACCTGGCACCAGCATCAGAAGATCAACCGGCCCAGCAAGAGCCGTCTGCCTGGCTGCCCGCGCCACGACGCCCCGGTCGGCTCCGCACCTGTCGGAAGCGTCAGTGTCACGGAACCCTCATCGCAGCCTCATGGAGCCCTTCGTGATACCTCCCGCGAGATTCGCGAGACCTCGCCGAGTTCGGAGCCGGTCGGCAAGAGCGCAGGTCAGGAGAATCTCAGAGAGTCCTCCGTGAGGGAGCAGGGAGGACTCAGTGAGGCGGCAGTGACGCCTCACGGTCCGGATCTAGGACCTAGGATCATGGATCTAGGAGATACCCCTTCGGGGGGCGCCAGCGCCCCCGCGCTGGACTCCCACTCGGTACAGCACCTGATCGCCGAGTACGTCGCTGCGTGCGGTCACCGGCCTCCGGAGAGTGTACTGGGCCATCTCGGCCGGGAGGTGCGCAAGCTGATCGACGAGGGCATCGACCTCACTCACATCCGGGCCGGACTGGAGCGACACCGGGTCAAGGGTCTGCACCCCAGCACCCTGCCGAGCCTCGTCCACGAGGCTATGAACGCCACTCCCCTGCCAGTCGCTCACAGAGCCTGGACGAACCCCAGTGACGTCAACGCCGCCTACGGAGGTGACCTCTGACCACCACCCTCACCCGCGAGCCCAGCCAGGTCGGTCCGCTCGCCGACCGACTCAGCACGATCCTGGCCAGCCGTGGTATCGACCCTGGCGTCACGGCCGAGGAGCCGCCACCCGAGCCCGTCAGCGCCATGGAACTCGCCGACGCCCGCATCCCCGCCCGCTACCGCCGCGCCCTGGCCGACCACCCACAGATCACCGCCTGGGCCGACCAGATCGCTCGCGCTGGACGCCCCGGCCCTAGTGGACCAGGCATCGCCGAGGGCCCCTCGCTGCTGATCGCAGGACCTACCGGCACCGGCAAGACCCACCAGGCATACGGCGCCGTACGTGCCCTCCTCACCCGAGGCGTCCGTCTGCGCTGGGAAGCGACCACCACCGCCGACCTGTACGCCCGTCTGCGTCCCCGCGCCGGCCACGACGCCGAACGAGACCTGCAGAGGCTGGTCCGCTGCCCGTTGCTGCTCTTGGACGACCTCGGTGCGGCCAAGACCAGCGAGTGGACCGAGGAGCTGACCTACCGGCTCATCAACCACCGGTACGAGCACATGCTCCCCACCCTCATCACCACCAACTTCCCCACCGCGGAGCTCCGGGCCACACTCGGCGACCGCATCGCTTCGCGCCTGGCCGAGATGACCGAACGCGTCATCCTCGCCGGTCCCGACCGGCGGCGCCGGACCGGTATCTGACCTCGCCGTGCCGCTGCCGCATGGGGACCGGCACCCCGTGGCCGCCGGGGACCGGGGACCGTCGCGCAGGGGAACCGGGGACCGTGGCGACATTGAATTGAGGACCGACACGGGGACCGGTCCCCTGGAAGCCGCAGCTCAGATGGCCTTTCAGGCTGGCCCCCACAGCGTCCCCGATATCGGGGACCGTCCCCATTGCAGCCCGTCTCAGACCCGTCCCGAACCGGGACCGGGACCGGGACCGGGACCGGGACCGGGACCGGGCATCAGGAAGGTGACGGTCCCCGTGACGCCGTGTCAGGGGGACCGTCCCCGAGGACGTCGCATTCCGGTCCCGAAGCGTTCGGGGACCGTGGACGGCGGAACTCCGGGGACCGGTCCCGCTGGCATTCCTGCGACCACAGTCCTTGAGCCGACAGACCTACTTCACCCCGACTCCCAGATCGCATCCCTCAGCTCCCTATCGCTCCGACCACCATCCCTGGCTGCCATCAGCCAACATCCGGAGACTCAACTCCAACTCCCCCACCGAACAACCCCCGGAGAACTGCGCGTGCACGACCGACCCCACGAACACCCCGCCACCCGGAACGAGACGACGACAACGCCGGCGTCAGACGGAGCAAGTTGGAGGTTCGGACACTCCCCCGCGGGAGGAGCGCCCGAACCCGAACCCGCCCCGGGGGTGGCGGGCCCCGTCCGGCACCAGGGGGCACCGGACGGGAAGGCTGCGACCGAGGGCGGACCGCAGCCCGGCAAGGCCAGCCCGAGGGGCAAGGCCAGGAAGGGGACGTCGCGTCCGCGTGACAAGACGCAGCGCCCCGCCCACAGCGTCCGCCTCAACGGCCAGGAACTCGCCATCATCCAGTCCGGCGCCAACCACGTCGGCATGAGCGTGGCCGGGTTCCTGGCCCACTCCGCCCTGGCCGCTGCCCGCGACCAGGCCCGCACCGCAGCGGCCATCGCCACCGAGCGGGACATCCTGACTGCCCTCTTCGGTGTGCGTCGTCAGCTCGGCTGGGCGGGCAGCAACGTCAACCAGGCGGTCAAGGCACTCAACTCGGGTGTCGACGCACCGCACTTCGCCGCCGCCCTCGCCGACCTGCAGCGTGCCGCTCAGGCTGTCCAACGGGCGGCCGACCGGATCGCGAACGGGCAGGAGGACCAGGCGGCTTGATCCCCCGGATCCACCAGCAGGGCACCAACGCCCTCGGGCTCCTGCACTACCTGTACGGCAAGGGCACCCACGAGGAGCACATCGACCCGCATCTGGTCGCTTCCTTCGACGGCATGGCTCCCGACCCCGGCCGCGACCTCTCGGTCACGAAGAGGGACCTCCAGCACCTGCTCGACCAGCCCCTGTCGCTGCTCGGCGTTGACCGGCGTCCCGACAAGCACGTCTGGCACTGCTCGGTGCGCGCCGCACCCGACGACCAGGTCCTGTCCGACGAACAGTGGGGCGACATCGCCCGCCGCATGGTCGCCGCCACCGGCATCGACCCTGGCGACGGCGCCGGCTGCCGCTGGGCCGCCGTGCGGCACGCCGACGACCACATCCACATCATCGCCACCCTCGTCCGCGAGGACGGCCGCCGACCCGACCACCATCGCTCCGGCATACACGCCCAGGCTGAGTGCCGCCTGATCGAAAAGGAACTCGGCCTGCATCAGGTCGCGCCCGGGGACGGCACCGCCGCCAAGCGAGCCACCAGTGCGGAGCGGCACAAGGCCGAACGGCAGGGCAGGCAGCGCCCGGCGCGCGAGGAGCTGCGGGAGACCGTACGGCGCGCGGTGGCCGGCGCCGACAGCGAGGAAAAGCTCTTCGACCGATTGGCCGCCGCCGGCCTGCTGGTCCGCAAGCGCGTCGCGCCCTCCGGCGACCTGCTCGGCTACAAGGTCGCGCTGCCCGATGACCGCAACGGTGAGAAGGAGCCGGTGTTCTACGCGGGTTCCACGCTCGCACCCGATCTGTCCCTGCCCCGTATCCGTGAACGCTGGACGCTTCCTGCCGAGGCCGCCGCGGCGGACGGCTCCGGGCAGGAGCAGCCGGCCCTGCCGGACGTGACAGGTCCCGCGTTCGCGCGGCGCCGGGCCACCGCCACTACCTGGCAGGCGCTACTGATCATCGACCACGGCGACGACGGCGCGGCAGCGGCCCAGATTGCTGCGGCGGGTGAGGTCCTGGACGCGCTGGCCAAGACCTCCGCCGCCCATACCCGTGCTGAGCTGCGCGAGGCGGCCTTCGTATTCGAGCGGGCGAGCCGCTCCCACGTGAAGGCTGTCCGCGGGCACGACCGCGCCCTGCGCCAGGCCGCCCGCGACCTCGTCCGCAGCGGGCCGGCCCTCGGCCGCGGGGAAGACGGCGCCACCACTGCCATGCTCATCGATATGGCGTTCTTCCTCGCCATGGCCGCAGCGAACTGGCACGCCAGGAAGCACCACGGCCAGCAGGCCGCAGCAGCCCGGCAAGCCGCTGAACACCTGCGCGCCGCCTACCAGGCCGCCGCAGGTGAACCCATGGTCGTTCTCCGTCAGCGAGGCCAACGTCTGGCCCCGCGTGTTCATCAACGACAAGCCGGCCTTCTCCACCAGGTGCTGCCAGAGCTAGCCGAACGCATCCGGGCCGAGGCAGGCTGGCCCGCCCTGGCCGCCACCCTCGACGACGCCCGCAGAGCTGGCCATGACCCGGCAGCTCTGCTGACCGAAGCCGCCCGACGGCGCGAGCTCGACACCGCGACCTCCGTCAGCGACGTCCTCGTCTGGCGTGTGCGACACGGCGCCCACCTGCCCGCCCTGCCCGATGGCCCCCACGACCCACCCGCCCGAGGCGGTCGGCGCCAAGGCGCCTCTGCGCCCACCAGGCAGTCGCCCCCGAGCGCGGTGAACGACTCCAACCGTCGGCGCTGACCAGCCGAAACGGGCGAAACATAGCCGACGATCGCCGGTTGGCCAATCCGGCGATCCTCCGGACCATTGATGCCTCCACCCACCCCACTCCCGCGAGGAGCACCCGTATGCCCAAGACCCAAGCCCGGCCGGAGATCGTCGTCCTACTCTGCGACGCGGACATCAAGCGCCTGCGTGAGACCAACACGTGGCACCACCTCGACGGGCGCCCGTTCAGCGAGGAGGAGCAGAGCCTCGTCCTCGGGGCCACGCGCGTCGAGTTCGAAGAGATCGAGTCACAGCTCAAGCGATACCAGGAGTACCGGCTCACGAGGGACGACGCTCCGGATGCTCTGCAGCGCTTCCTGGCCCCGTTCATGGAGCGGCTCGCCGAGAAGAATCTCGGCAACGCCGTCGAGCTCATGAACGAGGACGAGCGAGCCGAGCTTGATCGCCTCCTCGGCCGCATCGTCGCACCGGTCCGTTCCTTCGCCCCGTACGCCTTCTGACCCGGGCCCGCGCCGGCGCATGTCCAACCCCAGACCGTGACGCCACGAGGACGCCGGCCAAGGCACAGCAGCACGAAGCCGGGCCCCCTGAGGGGACCCGGCTTCACTGCGTTGGCTGGCCTCAGCTGGCTGGAGCGCGCAGGAGCCGGTCGTGTGTGCTCTCCGGCAGTACCCGGCGCAGCACTGGCGCGCTGGAACTGAGGGAGCCGACGAACGCGGCGACGAGATCGTGCGGCACGCTGGCGCCGAAGGAAGCCGCCCACAGGTAGCCCGCCCCAAGCACCGGCTCGGCCCACGCCTGCCACCCACCCAAGGCCGCCTCGTCCGCCTCAGCCACCAGCCCCAATGGGTCGCCATCCTGGATGAGGGGCGGCACCTCGCCGAGGCGGACTTGAGAGGAGAAGGTCGGATCGACCGCTCCCGTGCCGGGCTCGTCGACGGCACGCAGCCAGCCGTGCGCCGTCACCGCGTCGAGAACCAACTCGGGTCCACCAAAAGACAGAGCAGGTTGATCGCGGGCGTCGAGCGCGGTGAGGAAGGTACCGAGGACCTCTCCGGGAACCTCGGGGGTGAAGTAGGCCGACCAACGGGCGAGCGGGCTGCGCAAGTCCGAACGAGCGGACACATGCCAGGCGATCGGCAGGCTTCCCAGGTGAAACGGCTCGTCCGGCAAGACCCATTGCGCCCTCCGCAGGGAGTCGGGACTGATGTGCAGGACGGTGCTGCGCAGCACCTGACGGTCCTCCGGCGCCTCGTCCGGCTTCTGGCGCCCGCGGACGATCGTCAAGCTGGTCCAGCCGAGGCCGGCGAGCGTGTCGGCGACGGAGTCGTACAAGCGTCCGTCGTCTCCGGCCAGGCACCGGGGGCCGACCCAGTACGCGGACGGAACACTGGCCGGGGCAGAACGGCCGGACGGAAAGTCGGGATGCAGGTATGCCTCCAAGAGCATGGGGATCTTGATGCCGGCGCCGACTCGAACTGCCTCTAGGTGTATTGACCCGTAGGGTTGTTCACGCGGGTGATCGGTGGTTGGCCGCCGAGTGCGGTGTGGCTGCGGTGGTGGTTGTAGGTGTGCAGGAAGTCTGCTAGGGCCAGGGTGCGCTCGGTGTTGCTGGTGTAGGGCCGCAGGTAGGCCCATTCGTCGAGCAAGGTGCGGTTGAAGCGTTCGACCTTGCCGTTGGTCTGCGGCCGGTAGGCGCGGGTGAGCTTGCCGGTTGCGCCGAGGTCGGCCAGGGCATCGCGCCAGGCGAAGCTCTTGCGGTAGGGCCAGGCGTTGTCGGTCAGGACCCGCTCGATCCGGTCGATACCGCGCGTGGTGAAGAAGGCCGCCGCCCTGCGCAAGAAGCCGACGCAGGTCGCGGCCTTCTCATCGCTGTGAATCTCGCTGTAGGCGAGGCGGGAGTGGTCGTCGACGGCGGAGTGGACGTAGTCGAAGCCCATGTTGCTGCGGGTGGCGCGGCCGGCCTGGCGGCCCAGCACCCTGTGGCCGCCGTCGTCGGGGATCCGGCCGAGCTTCTTGACGTCGATGTGGACGAGTTCGCCTGGCCGGTCGCGTTCGTAGCGGCGGATGACCTGGCCGGTCGGCCGGTCGAGGAACGCCAGGCGGTTGAGGCCGTGGCGGGCCAGTATCCGGTGCGTGGTCGAGGCGGGCAGGCCCAGGATCGGTCCGAGACGTGCGGGCCCGAGCTTGCGTTCCTGACGCAGGCGGCAGACGCGGGCCTCCACCGCTGCCGCGGTGCGGTGGGGTGTGGTGCGTGGGCGGCTGGGCCGGTCGTGCAGTCCTTGTTCGCCTTCGTCCCGCCAGCGGCGGACCCATTTGTGGGCGGTGACGCGCGAGATGCCCATTTCCGCTGCGACATGCGCGATCGGGCGGCCGGTGCGGACACGCTCGGCCAGCAGCCGCCTGCCATGAACGGTCAACCGGGCATTACGGTGGGACACGAAGACCTCCGTGCGGTGCAGTCCTAGACAGCTCCACCACACCGGAGGTCTTCGCCATGATCAAGCCCGCCCACTGTTAACAACGCTCGTGATCAATACATCTAGGAACTCACACCTGCTGGGAGGTCTCCAGCACGCGAGCGACTACGGCAGCGACGACATCGGCTGGCGTCTCGGTGTCGAAGGACATCTGGTAGCCGCGCACCTTGGCCGTACCGGTAACGGCGATCTTCCACCCCTCGCCGTTGGTGCCAGGTCGTCCGAGCGGGAACCACCCGAGGTAGAAGCGACCGTCCTTCGAATTGACGTGCACGTCCGCGCGGTCGTCCACGACCAGCTGGAAGTCCTCGGCGGAGAACTGGTCCATCACGACTGTGGCCTGGCCCGGGCCGAGTAGCCACTCACGCAGCCGCAGGGCCTCGACGGTGGCGGAGAATCCGGGACCCGATGACACCTCAGTCACAGGCAATCACCTCTTTGACCTGGTGCTTTGCAAGAAGGTCGTCCAGGTTCACATGCCGCTGCGGCGTTGGCCAGTCAAACCTGGATCTTCGCTGTCTGCCCCCGGCGAACTGAGAAGCGGAGGCCAGAGGCAGTCAGCAGAATCTGGCTACTGCGGACCTCTGTCTGCTCCACCACCGTGCTGCTACCCGATCCGGGAGACATCACGAAGCCATGGCAAGTTCCGGCAAGTTCCTGGCCCGACAGCCCCATCACGGGCAAGCTCGGGCACAGAGATCGTTACCGGCATCCGAGGAGGACATCATGGCCCTGCGTAAGCTCGGCAAGGACCCGGAGAGTCCCAGTGGCGGCTCGCCCACCATCTACCTCGACGAGGAGAAGGACAACTACCTCGTGCAGGGGTGGAAGGTGGAGGACGCCGAGCGCCTCCGCCAGATGGACATCCCCGGTCACGAGTCGGTGGTGGAGATCCCCCGGCGCATGGTGCAGTTCTTCCTGGAGGTGAAGAAGGATGACGAGGACTCCGACGTTTGAGGAGCTGTTCCGTGACTGCCAGAGGACTGCGGTCCACTTGGAGATGCGCGACGCCTACATGAAGTCGGACCCGGCCTTCATCGACTGGAAGGCCGGCCGGAGCCTCGACCCCGCCGAGCGCTGGGCCGACTGGCACAGCCTCGTCACCGCTGCCACCTCCCGAGGCGTTGAAGTGCGCCGGGCGCGGATCGTCTCGACGCCCGTCAGCGAGTACATCCGCTTCGAGTACGACGTGACCGACGGGCTGAACATCGCCGCCGGCGAAGAGGTTCGCTGGCTCTCGCGCCGCAGCGCGACGGACCTTGCACTACCGGGCAACGACTTCTGGCTGTTCGACTCCAGGCTCGTCCTCGTCAACCATTTCGACGGCGAGGGAGAGAACATGGAGGTCGAACTGACGGAGGACCCGGAGGTGGCGAAGCTCTGCGAGTCGGCCTTCGAGGCCGTGTGGCAGCGGGCGACGCCCCACGCGCAGTTCCAGCCGGCCTGACGGTCGAACGGCATCCCCGCACCGAGATGACATCACCCTCCTCGAGCGTCCAGGAAGCCCGCAAAGCGCTGGGACAACGCCTGGCCGAGATCCGGAAGGCGGCTGGACTCACCAAGCGATCGCTGGCCCAGACCTTGGGTTGGCACGAGTCGAAGGCTTCGCGCTTCGAGAGCGGCGCCCGCGCGCCCTCGGAGCGCGACCTTCGCGAGTGGTGTTCCGCGTGCGCCGCGGAGGGTGAGGCAGAGGATCTCATCTCGACGGCCCGTGGAATCGAGGGCATGTATGTCGAGTGGCGCAAGATGGAGCGTCATGGGCTCAAGTGGGCGCAGGAATCTGTGGTTCCCCTCTGGGAGCGCACCGAGCGTTTTCGCATTTACTCGCCGTGGCTCATCCCCGGCCCCGTGCAGACGGCCTCCTACATCACCGCTCTTCTGACCTCCATTCGTGACCGCCGAGGGCTTATCGACGATGTGCCGGCGGCCGTCAAGGTGCGCGTGGAGAAGCAGCAGGTCGTCTACGGGAAGCACACGTTCGCCATTCTCCTGGAAGAAAGCGTTCTGCGGTATCGCATCGGCGGTACCGACGTGATGGCGGGCCAACTCGGCTACCTCCTCAGCGTCATGGCGCTCCCATCGGTGAGCATCGGCATCATCCCGCAGGATGCAGACCGTTCGGGGCTCTGGCCTGTCGAGGGGTTCTTCCTGTACGACGACGAGCTGGTGAACGTCGAATTGATCTCGGCACATCTCAGCGTCGTCCAGAAACACGAACTTGCCATGTATGCCAAGACCTTCGGTGAGCTGGCCGAACTTGCCGTCTACGGCCCCGCAGCGCGTGAAATCATCACGGCGGCCATCGATTCTCTAGGGTGAACGTCGGGCAAGTTCGGGCACATTCATAGAGGCTCGACCACCCCTCTTCTTAGCTTTGTCATCACGGCAGAAAGCGTGCTCCGGAGGGGCCAGTGATGACTTTGGCAAGTACGGGCAAGAGGGGCGAGACAGCCGAGGACGCTGAGGGCGCCGACACCCCCATCGACGTGGATGCGATCTCCTCGCAGACCAACACCGTCCTCGGCCAGGAACTGAGCACCACAACCCGCGCGGCAATGGACCGCCAGGTGCCGGCGATCGCCCATCACCTGAACCGGTTGCTCCGCGAGGACCTCGGCGCGGAGGACGACAGCGAGGTGCGCAGCCTGCAGCGCAGAGGGACCAGGCTGGTCGACCTCACCAACCGGCCGACCGCGGAGACGCCGGCCTTCGGGACCTACCTCTACCTCCGAGATGTCGCCCTTCTGACGCGGCGACTGCTGTGGGTATACGCCGAGCGGAACGGGCTGGATGCCCCGTGAGCGTCAGGGACGACCAGATCATCCGGGAGCTCTCCCGCTACCTCCACGAGTACCCCTCCGACAGGATGGCGCTGCTGCCGGTCTACGACGCGGCCCGCGACCACTCGCAACGCCGAGCCTGCACCCACGACCAGCGCTGCCCCCTCGTGGTCACAGGAGCCGTCGTCGTCGACGAGCACAATCGCGTCCTGTGTCTGCGGCACCAGGGAGGCTATGCCCTCGCGGAGGCGGAGCCAGAGGAAGCGGACGGCTCCCTCAGCGAGGCGGCCCTGCGCCTGCTGGCCGAAGAGGTCGGCATCCGGGACGTATGGACACAGCCCGGCACCGAAGGGCCGTTCCTGGTCGACGTGGCCAGGCCGGGGCAGCACAGGTACGGCTCTCGCCTCCGGGTCGGCATCCGATACCTCTTGCGGTCCCACTCGGGCGCCGTGTTCCCGACGGCGATCGAGACGGGCGCGGCGGCATGGGTGCCCCTCACAGAGATAGGCATCGTGTCAGTCCGCAGTCGCGTGGAACGCCACCTGATCGGAATCGGATGAGCCCCCGAAACCAACAACTCGCCTACCTGGTGAGCCTCCTCGCACTCGGCGGCTCCCTTTTGCTCGGCATCTGGAGGGGCTGATGCATGAGCGCAGGTCCGAGGAGCCGCCCTCCATACCGCCACCTCCTCGCGGAACCGTAGGAAGCACCCGGCCCCCGAGCGATGTCCGCATCGGTGACTTTGTCTACCTCGACGGCGCGTACCAGCGAGTCCGGGACATGCGGTCAGCCGGCACCGCAGCCCACCGCGTACTGATCTTTGCCCGGCGGGCCCCCTGGGTCATGCGAGAAGCCCGGACGACGTACCGGCCCATCAGCTTGCGTTGATCACCCGCCCTGTTCGGGCGGCGCATCGTCACTCTCACCTCACCATGCGAGGAGCTTTGCCATGCGCTTTCGCAAGATCCATGGCGCCGGAAACGACTTCATCCTGCTCTCCGACCTCGTCCCGGACAACGACAACGAGTGGCCCAAGGAGGCGGAACGCCTGTGTGCCAGGCGTACTGGCGTAGGTGCGGATGGCCTGGTCGTCAGCAGGCTTCTCAGCGACAGCCCTGCCGTCCTCGAAGTCGCCTGCTTCAACGCGGACGGCTCGGTCGCCACCATGTGCGGCAATGCCCTGCGGTGCTCCGCCTGGGCCGCTCACCGTGATCACGGCTTCCAGCGGATGAGTCTCCACATGGCCGGCGTGGTGCACGAAGCGGTCGTGTCTGACGGCTCCGTGTGGGTCACGGCCGAAGTGGGCGCGCTCTTCCCTCGACGCTTGCAAACCGTCATCAACGGCAGGCCGACCTGGTTCGACAGCGCCTACACCGGCACCGAACACGTCGTAGCCATCGTGGACGACGTGGACGCTATCGACGCGGTCATGGTCGGGCGTCTCGTCCGCCACCACGCCGACCTTGCCCCGTTGGGGACGAACGTCAACTTCGTCCAGTCCGCCGGTCAGCAGGCGCTGAAACTCCGCACCTACGAACGCGGCGTAGAGGCGGAAACCCTGTCGTGCGGCAGCGGGGCAGTCGCAGCTGTCGTCGTCGCCACGATGCGCGGTCTGGTGGCCCGACGCGCCGTCACCGTCCACAACCGGGCCGGGGAGCCGCTCACGGTCCGACCGCACGACGCCCGACCGAACCGAACTCACTGGGTCAGCGGCCCGGTGACCCACACCTTCGAAGGAGTACTCGCATGACTCTCTTCCTCAGCCCCAGCTCGGACCTCGCTGTGCAGAAGGCCGCTGAAGCCCTTAGCGAGTGGGGCCAGAGCCGCCAGGGCCTCGGCGTCGCGCTCGTCTATGGGCCCGTTTCCGCCGAGGACAGGCTCTACCACTCGAAGTGCCCCGCCGAACAACGCTCGGTCACCGCCCTAGCCGAGGCGCTGGAGGAGATCGGCACCCGCTGGAAGGTGCTGAACCCGTGCGAGCCCGACTTCATCATGGAGCTGGCCGAGTACGACGTGGCACTATCCAACCTGCACGGCCCGTACGGCGAGGACGGCCGGCTGCAGGGCCTGCTCGACTACCTGCGTGTCCCCTACTGCGGCAGCGGAGTCGGGGCTTCCGCAGTGGCCGCCGACAAAATCCTCTGCAAGCGGGTGATGCTTACCCTCGGCGTCCCCACGCCCGGCTGGCACGTCTGGTCCGGCGGCCCCGTGACCTGGAACGGGCGACCCATCATGGTCAAGCCGCCCTTCGGCGGATCCAGCGTGGGCATGAGCCTCGTGCGCGATCCGGCAGACCTGCCCAGCGCTCTCGCGGACGCCGCCGGCGACGAGCGCACGCCAGTACTCATCGAGGAGTACGTGACCGGCACGCCGATGACTGTGGGGCTGCTGGAGCTGCCGGGCGGCTCGGTCGTCGTCTTCCCGCCGCTGGCCACCCTCGCCACCGAAGCCGACTTCTACGACGCCGACACGAAGCTCGACGTGGACTCCAGGGGCGCTGTAACCGTGTGCGCCCCCAACCTGGGGCCCGCCGTGCTGGACAAAATCACCGCGCACGCCCGGACGCTGTGGGACGGACTCGGGTTGCGCAGCTCGGCACGCATCGACTTCATCCTCACCGAGGACAGCGAGCCATATGTGCTGGAGGTCAACACCACACCGGGCATGTCCCGCGACAGCAACTTCGCGGTAGGAGCGGCGATGGTCGGACTCACGCATACGGATGTCGTATTGGCCATGCTCCACGAGGCCCTGGCCCGCCCGCCATACGATGTCCCCCTGCCCACTCCCGCGTTCTCCAGCACCACACCACTGACTCGGGAGGCTGCCGTCTCGCCGTAGGAGCCAGCCACTGTGCCGCGAGTCCACGATGTCCCCATGTGCCGTCAGCGCATCGACCCCACCGAGTGGGACCTGCACGGCGGTTGGGCACTCGGAGACAGGATCGAATGGTCCAACCGGGCGTGCGGCCTGGCGTCACTGAGAATGATCCTTCTCGCCTACGGGCGCGAAGCACCCACTGTCACGGAACTCCTGAAACTCGCGGTCAAGAATGAGCTCCTGACCCCGCGTGGAGCACTCCACGCGGGGATCGCGAGCCTAGCGAGCGACCTCGGTGTCCCCTCGACCGCCGAGCCCGTGCCCGTCGCAGACCTGACGAGGCGGCTCGACCACGCCCCGCTCATCGTGTCCGTGACCGAGCAGTTGCCTGACGACGGCCGCGCAGGTGGCCACCTCGTCATCCTTCGTGGCTACGAGGACGGTACCGACCCGACGATCCACTTCCGAGACCCGTCGGCCTGGGGCCAAACGCACGATCGAGTCCCCCTCAGCCGTGTATCCGCTTCCTACACCGGCCGCGCAATTACTTTCGCGCCCCTCATTCACAACGGAGAGTCTTGATGACCGAGGCAGACGGCGACACGACCGAGGCCGCCGCCGGCCGGAGGATCGCCGTACTCGGAGAGATGCTGGAACTGGGCGACGAGTCCGTCGAAGCCCACCGAGAGGTCGGGCGCATGGCGGCCGAGTACGGCGTCGATCTCGTCGTGGCAGTCGGCGACGCTCTCGCTAAGCAACTCGCTCTCACGGCGGGAGCGGCAGGCGTACCGGATATCGCGATGGTCGGTGACAACGCAACCGCCGCCGCTTACTTGGAGTCCATCATCCGCCCCGGCGACGTCGTGCTTGTGAAGGCGTCCCGCGGCGGACAGCTCTGGCAGATCGCCCAAGCACTCGCCGGGCAGCCCATCACGGGTTTGTGACCGACTACTCCGACCTGCTTAGGTCATACCCTCGGTCAAGACGTCCCGGTGCAATGGAGCTACTCAGCTGGGTGACCCTCAGCTGAGTCGGCGACAGTGCCTTGAAGTGGCGAGGTCTCGCCCTGCCATGTCGTAGTCAACGCCCAGGCGCGGCCTCGTCATCGCCGCGGTCACCTAGACCTCGTTCGCCGACTCGACTGGCACACCCGAGCTCATGTGCATCGGGACCGGGGTCGTTGAAGCTCCTATAGATCGTCAAGCTGGTCTGCTGAGTCCATAGGATGCGTTTGTGGCTCGGTTTGACGAGGTGAAGGCGACGTTCTGGGGCGAGGGCCCGTATGGGGTTCAGCCACAGCTAACCGCCGCGGTCGTTCAGGATGCCGAGCGCCAGCTCGGTGTCCGTCTGCCGGCCTCGTTGCTGGAGGTTCTGCGGGTCCAGAACGGCGGCCTAGTGGCGGAGCTGTGGAACGCGTTCCCGACGGGCGTGCCGACGTCGTGGAGCGAGAACCACGTTCCGCTCGACGACATGATGGGCATCGGCCGTCACGACGACCAGCTGTCCTTGCTGGACTCGCCTCACTTGGTTGAGGAGTGGGGACTTCCTTCACCTCTGGTTCTGCTCTCCGGTGATGGTCACTGCTGGATCGCTCTCGACTACCGGACACGTGGAGAGCTCGGGGAGCCGTCCGTGACGTGGTTCGACGTGGACGGCCACACGGAGCTCCCGCTGGCCGTGGACTTCACGACGTTTGTCGAGCGGCTAACTGCGGCCGCGTCGTTCGGCCTCGATGACGCGGACGAAAGCCGATCAGCGTCGTGATCCGGCTCGGGCCAAGCCTGCCGCGTCCAGAGTGTTTGCGGTCCTGAGTACCTGTAGACCTCTCGGGCGACGAACCTCTTCAGACAGCGCATGATGTCCTTGGTGGACATGCCCTCGGCTGTGCGCCTGGCCACGTAGCCCCGTGTTCGTTGGTCGTGTTGCATGCGGACGAGGACCATGGTGTAGAGGGCGCTGCTGGCGTGGCGGTCTCCGCCGCGATTGATGCGGTGCCGGTTGGTGCGGCCTGACGAGGCGGGGACCGGGGCTGCCGCACAGAGGTGCGCGAAGGACGCTTCGGACCTGAGCCTGTCGGGGTTGTCTCCTGCGGTGAGCTGAAGCTGGCCGGCCGGAGAAGCGGTTGCAGTTCTACAAGGCTGGCAGGAATGAGACACGACGTACCTGCGAACAGCTATCGAACATCGTGCTCTTCCAGCCGTAGATCGACGCGAATGCAGTAAGGGAAACACACCGACAGACCCCTCACTCTCTGCCAATGACACATCGGCCCCGTGTCAACACTGCCTCTTCGGTCACTTCGATACACGACCAGTTTCCTCTCTGTCCTCGACAAAGATCACCCTCGTACGGTGAATCCCGTTTTTGTCTGCGTAAGTGCCAGTCGCATCTTCCAGTGGAAGGTGCGACCGCCTCGCAGACCCACGGGGCAGGGGGAGGACGCACACATGGATCCGTTGGCATTTCCCGTACTGGCCGGGACGCTGCTGACCGAGGCGGTCAGATTTCTCTTCGACCGAGCGAGTGCGGTGTTGGACCGGCGAGCAGGTCGAGTGCCGGTGGAAGAACCGGAGCAGGTTCCGGAACAGGCACAGCCCCTGCTGGTCAGGGCCTCGGCACTCACCGACGAGCGCGTCGCACGCATCACTGGGTCCCACGGTGCGCTCCGCGTCTACCTGTCGCGGCCTGATTTCCTCGAGGGCGATGACACCGAACTGCGGGAGCTTCTGGGACTCCTTCGCCGGGACTTGGAGGAGGTGTACGGGCGCAGCCTGCCCTTCGGCGATGAGAACGAGGCAGACCGGCCCGCGGTGGAGGTGGCGCAGCGGGCCGACTCTCTTCAGGGCAAGCAGGTCGGCATGCGCGTCGGCGGTGACATCACGGAACGCGGACGGGCACGCATCGTCCAGGAGGCCGGGACCGTCGAAGAGAGAGGGGAACAGGTCGGCGTCGAGGTACAAGGCACCATCGGCTGAGGCAGGGCGGCAACAACATGACCTTCGATGACAGCCGTACCGGAGAACGCCCGCAGCAGACAGTGCCTCCGTCCCAGGAAAAGGACGGCCGGGAGGACGAGCAGCCGACAGTCCGCATTCATCCCACGCCGGCGCCGCAGAATGCGGGACCCGGACGACCGCCCAGCCTGGCGGAGCTGCCGCCACTGCCTCCCGTGCCGCCCAGCATCACTGCGTTAACCACACCACCGGCACCCGGAGCATCATCAGAGACCAGGGCAGCCGAGAGCGCCTCTAACGCTGGCTTCTCCCGGCGGCCACCAGTGGGAGTACCGACGCCAGACGCGGTTGAGGCAGTCGGACAGGCCGCCGTGCTGCAACGGGCCTTCAACAACTACGGCGAGCAGATCGGCACGAAGTACGTGTACGAGCAGACTCTCGACTCGCACGCTCCGATCTCACCCGAGTACCTAGCCGTAGTCCGCGAGGTATACGCCGAGCCCCATGGTGAGGACCGACTGGCGCCGAGCCCTTTCAAGCAGGCTCTTGAAGCCCTGCGTACGGCAAGCTCCGTGCTGGTCATCAGCCGCCCGCCAAACAGCAGCCGGACCTTCACCGCCTACGCGTTGTTCGCTCATCTCCTGGACGCCGGCGTCATCGCCGAGGTGCGGCCGCTGTCCTTCGGCGGCTCCAAGTACTTCCCGACCAGACGCCTGCCGCACGACCGTCATTGTGGCTACCTATTGGAACTTCCTCCCGACGAAGATGACTTCGCAGTCGACGACTCCTTCGGAGGAAACCTCAACAAACTCGTCGAGCGGCTCCAGCGACGTGACTGCCGACTGATCATCCTCACCCGCCCCGAGCAGTGGAGGCGCATCGGCCACGGGGCGCCCCACGGGGTCGCTCCAGATCTCGGAGTAGTGCGTCCGCGCGACATCGGCGAACGGTGGCTTCTGGCACAGGAAGCCGACTTGCCAGCTGCCACGTGGCTCGACCACAAGGACATCAAGCCGCTCGTTGGCAGCCAGGCCCCGACCGATGTGCTCAACCTCGTGTACCTCATGCTGGAACAGCACCGGGCAGCCCAGTCAGCCGCCCGGGCTGACCCCGACCCGGAACAGACGCTCAGGCACAAGCAAGAAGGCTCTCCTCGCCTGACGTTCGAGAAGCAGGTGGCCAACGTGGTGGCCGCTCACAGCAACTGGGAGGACGCGCTCTACCTCTGGCACGAGCCCGAGGGACGCGCCCGTACCAGTTTTGAACGCAACTTCCTGCTGGCTGCGGCTGTTCTGCGCGGCGATCCAGTCGGCCATGTGTACGCCAAGGCCGCGGAACTCACCCAACAACTCGACGACGTGCCAGTCGAGGTGGAGGGACAGCGGGAACCCGGGGTTATCGCCATGACGAGGGCAGTCGAAGCACGACGCAAAGACGACGGCACCCTCACCTTCACTCGCCCGCACTGGGACGACGCCGTCATCGAGTACTTCTGGAACGATCGCCCCCTGGCTCGCACCGCTTTCCTCGGATGGCTCGCACATGCACCCGTCATCGATACCAGCGCGAGCAAGGAAGCGCTGGAGATCATCAGCAAGGACGGCCGACTTGCCTTGGCCGAGCGCGTGGGTCAGTTCGCTCTGAGGTGGGCCGTTCGGCATCGTCGTCAGACTCCGCTGGAACGGATCGTCGAGGAGTGGTACAAGCACGGGACGGCCAAGGAGCTGTGGTCCCTCGCCGTTGACCTCCTGGACTCCGCGGCCATCCATGCCGCCAGCGCGCCGTACATCCATTCCATGCTGCTGGCCTGGTCAAGTCGGAGCCAGCCTCACCTGCAACGCGTTGTCGTAGAGGTCTGTGCGGGCGCGTTCGGTCGCCGACATACAGCCAAGGCGCTGCGTCGGCTCAGGAATGTGGCCGCGCAAGGTCGTCCTGACGTGATCGACACGCTGCGTGAGGCGGTGCGGGTCCTCTGGGAGGACGCCACCGTACGGCAGATGCTGTTCGGGTACGTCGTCGATTGGTGCAAGTCAGAGAAGACTAGCCAGACCGTCGGGCACCGCACGTTCAGCGCGCTGGCCCTGAATTCCGCGGCCGAGGCATTTGGGCTTCCTCCGCTCCTCCAAGCCATGGCTGAGGACAGCCCCGACGAGGAGGACGCCTTCCGCCCCACTGTGCAAGGGCTCGTGATCGGTTGGCGCACCCTGCTCCGCCAGGCCGCAGGGCCGACAGGGGAACGAGACCTCGACAGGGCCGTCTTTACGTGGCTCGATGCAGCGTTGGAACGGCACGATCTCAAGTCCGTTGTCTTCGAAACCCTGCGCCAGACCGTGAACGTTCCGGGGTCCGAGGGGCCGACGCTTCGCGAAACTCTGCGCACTTCTGCTCAGTGGTGGGTTCAGGGACAGGACCGCCCCTACTCCGAGGAGAAGGAAGACCTCAAGCGCGAACTGTCCGCCCTGCTCGACCAGGACCTCATCGCCCGGCGCAATCAGCCGATCGGGGTTCATCCCTCATCGCCAGGTGCACCAGGTGATGCGTCCCAGGCCGATGCGGAGGCCGACGCGGCATGAGACGCCGTCCCACCAAGGCACCTGCCTCTACGGCTGAAGACCAGGCCAGCTGGACATCCGTCTTCACGGACTGCCTCAGGAGCATGGATCCAGTACTGCGCTTCACCACGGAGATCCGGGTGATCTGGCGCCGCGCCAGCGTCACCGTGCCGACGAATCGGCACACAGCACCGCGCCTTGTGAGAAGGGAGATCGAGAAGGCTGCCGAACGCTGTGACGTCCTCCGTCCCGGAGCCGCCGAGCAGGACATCACCGCTGCCATCCAGGCACAGCTGCCTCTCGCTGCCGAGGGTGTCGTGGTCACCGATGTCCAGGTGCACATCACCGTGGAGGACGCCGTCCGGGAGGCTGCTCTCCGCACTGAACACCTGCGGCAAGAGTGCCAGCGGCAGGAAGAACGCATACGACGCGACCACGAGCTGGACGACCTGGCCCGGCGGCAGGTCCGGGCACGCGAAGCGTTCCTCCGGGAGGAGATCCTCGCCAACCCGGCAGCTGTCCGCCTTTACGGACTGCTGGAGGGAGCGTCGAAGCACTGGTCCCGACTCGGGGGCCCGCCGGCGGGCACTGACCTCGAAGACCTGGTGCGCGAGGTCCGGCAATGGCAGCCGGGGGAGCAATGGGTGACAGTCGCCCAGCTACTCCACGGCTTTGTCGCCGGCCTGACAGAGGAAGGGCGCAAGGAGCTGCTCACGATCCTTGCCGATGCTGTCCGAGCCTTCGGCGACGAGAGCACGGCCCACCGTCTCGCCCTCCTCTCGGGCGAGGTTCGGTGAAGCGCTCTGCGCTGCGCTGGGCTCTTGATCCCGTCACCAGTTCGTTGGCTCTGTGGCTGCGTGTACGAGAGCGTGGCCGTTTGTCCTATGACGCCGCCTGGCGTCTTGCCCGAGTCATGCGCCATCCGGATGAGATGGGCTACCGCCTCCACGGGCATCGCAGTGACGACACGTAGTCGGGATCGGTCTTGCATCGCTTGGCATGCACGAGGCAGGTACCCCCGGCCGGAACTGATTCAGCACACACGAGGCCGGGAAACCCCTGAACACGCGAGAGCCGGGGAAGGGTTTTCCCCCAGGTCAGGCGCATAACGTCGACAGTCTCGAAGGTCAATGCCCTGCTCAATACGCCGAAGCCCCAGTCCGTCAGGAACCAGGGGCGTCGATGTCGACGTCTGTGGACCATGAACGCAGGGGACGGAAAGGGAGGGATCATGCGGGTTCAGATCAGTGTTGAAGGCGTGAACGACCGTGAGCAAGAGGCCGAGCTGAGATCTCTGCACAGTTGGCTTCATTCGGACCGGCACACGAGGCGCCTCACGGCCCCGCAGTTAGGGGCAGCGGACCCACCCGTACCAGGAGCACAGGGGTCGGTGATCGATGTCCTCTCACTTGTGCTCGGTTCAGCCTTCAACGCCGCGACATTGGCTCTGAGCCTGATCAGCTGGCGTGCCACACGACCGCAGCAGCCCATCCTGACGGTTCGCCGACCCGACGGAACAACCGTCGAGATCAACACCGGCTCGCCAGAGGAGGCACGCGTTCTCCTCGAACGGCTTGGGCTCGACTAAGCGCGGCCGAGTGGTGGAGCATCTTCCCTGCCCTGAACGTTCACGGGCCGTGCTCGTCGGCGCCAGTACCTACTCCCACCTGGACGATCTGCCCGCCGTGCAGGCCAACGTGCCCGCCCTGAGGGCGTTGCTGTGCGGGCCCGACGCCCCGTTTCGAACGGAGAGCTGCGCTGCCCTGGTTGACCCGGCCACCACCGTCGAGGTGTCGAAGGCCGTGCAGAAAGCAGCACGCGAGGCGACCGACACACTTCTCATCTACTACGCGGGGCACGGTCTCCTAGACGACAAGGGTGACCTGCACCTGGCCGTACCGCAAAGCGACAATGCTTCCGTCTACGACACCGCCGTGCCCTACGACTGGATCAGGCGCCCCATCGAGTCGACCGGAGCGGCCCGCCGCATCGTCATCCTGGACTGCTGCTACGGCGCACGGGCGTTCGGCGTCCAGTCCGAGTCGGTCATCGACCTCGCGGAGGTGGACGGCACCTATGTCATGGCCGCGGCGAGAGAAACGGCCGTAGCTCTCTCCCCGCCAGGGGAGACCTTCACGGCCTTCACCGCCGAACTCATCGAGACCTTGAGCAAGGGTGTGCCGGGTGCGGGCGAGCTACTCGACCTCAACGTCATCTTCCGAAATGTACGGGGACGCCTGAAGGCCCGGAGCCGACCCACGCCGCTGGACCTGGACCGCAACAGCCTGGGCGCAACCCCCTTTATCCGCAACAGCGCCTATGTGCCTACCGAGCCCCCGAGTGATGCACAAAACGACATGCTCCATGTCCTGGAGTCGACGCCACGCACAGCGACAATCGCCCAGCTAGTGGCATCGGTGAGCCTCCTGAGCGAGAAACGCACGGCCACCGCTGGCGACCTCGTCCGTACAGCTCTCCAGGTACGAGCAGTCGCTGAACTCGCCCCGTTTCTGGCTGCTCTCTTCGAGGCCGGCCTTCGTGCTCCAGCCGAGGCCGCGCTGCCGACCCTGTTCTTGACCCGGCCTGTGGAGGAAACCGCTCATCTAGTGGACCTGTTGCACGCAATGTCCGCGGACGAGTGTGTCGTCAGTCTGCTGCAGCTTTCCGTGCGGTTGCAGCCGACCCAGCAGGCTGTCCAGTTTGCCGAGGCTCTGTGCCGAGCGGACCTCGCCGAACACGCGCGGGTGCTCCTCACAGGTTTCGCACTGACAAGGGACGTGTCGGAAACTGTCCAGTTGATGCAGGAGCTGGCCCATGGTGAGTTGACCGATCTCCTTATCGGGATTGCACGATCCGTCTCCGAGCGCCGCGCGACCTCCGACGTCACGGCGATGTTCCTTCCACTGTATGCGGATGGCATGCAGGACACTGCGGCCCTCCTTTCCCAGATCATCGCGGAGAGTCGCAGCGCCATCGATGCCGCCGAGATGATCTCCGTGCTCGTCAGGGAAGGGCACGAACACGAAGCACGGCAGATATTCGCGGTCGGTATGAGCCAACGCGGCCCCGAGTACCTGGCGGAACTGGTCGCGGCCTTGCAGTCGAATCGGCTGGCCGACGCCGCTGCCACTGCCCGGTTCCTGGCAGTACAGCGCTGGCCCACAGAGGAAATCTCTCAGTTCATCGCACATTTGCTGGCAGTTGGCCAGCACCAGCACGCGCTGGAGGCAGCAGTGGACACAGCGCGGGAGCGGACAGTCGAGGAGTTCGCCTCCATCACCTCGCACCTCACCCAACTGATCGCCGACCAGACCATGGGCGAGCTGCTGGACGACGCGGCCCGAGCATGTTCGTCCAGTCAGGCCGCCTACCTGGTGACCAAGCTAGACGCCGCAGGGCAGGACGGACCGGCGGACCGAATCTTCTGGCTGAGCCTCCACCGCCCCGCGGGCCACGCCGCCGGAATGCTCCGCCACCTGGACCATGCGGGATCACGGTTCCTCAGCGACTCCGAGCTGTCCGATCTCTCGCAGACCCGCCCGCCCAGTGACCTTGCTCGGCTCGCCGTGGCGTTGGAGCGTTCGCTTCCGCACAAAGCGGAACTGCTGCTCAGCATTACCGGACGCCCCGTCCATCAGGTGGCCACGATGGTGGACAGCCTGGAGAAGGCTGAGGCCAACACCCTGTCCAACAAGGTACTCAGGGCGGTCGTCGCCGAATGGAGCATGACGGCACAGGCACAGCTCGTCATCGGGCTGGAGGAGCGTTCGCAGATCGGTTGCGCCCAGTACCTGGAGCAATGGGCGTCCAGTCAGAAGGACTTCACCGCCGCCCTGCGCACCGCACGGAAGCAGACCAAGCCCGCTGAACCCCGGTGGCCGTGGTGGCCGTGGTGGCGCTTCGCCTACCAGCCATCAGCGCACACGCACACGATGTACGTCGTCAAACGCGACGAAACCGTCTCTGACATTGCCAAACGCTATGGCGTGCGTCAGGCGGGCATCCTCGACGAGAACGACCTCCGGGTCCCGTACACCATCCGCGAGGGGCAGGTCCTGAGTATCCCCCTTCAATCCGACCGCAGGAACTCCATGGTCCCGGCGTTCCCACGGCGCCTTGCGCCCGGTCGCATCCACGCGGACGTCGTACAGTTGCAGAAACTTCTGAAGCGGGCCGGATACCTCGACCAGCTCGTTGTCGAGAGCGATCGCTACGGCCCCAAGACCTGCCAGGCGGTCGCCAGACTAAACCGGGAGCACCTCCTGGGCCGGCCCCCCACCCCCAACGATGATGCACGCATCACGCAGAAGGGCTGGGACATCCTGTTCCGCCTCGCTAGAGGTGGGTGAGGGAAGAAGCCTCCCGTTCTCCCTGGCTCGGCGCTTCGGCTGAGTCGGGACAGGATGACGATTCCGTCAATCCCGTCGCGACCTCGGCGAACCCCACACCAAGACCAGGGCGGTCCCCTCCCTGTGCCATTGGCGCAGGGAGGGTGCCGTGAGGGACGGATTCAGCACATGAGGCCGGGAAGCCCCGTGAACGCTTGAGAACTACGGAGACGAGTATTCCCAGGACAGACGCCATGCAGTCGATATTTGCGCTGGTCACAGCACCGCCCAAGGGAAACTCCTAAAGCGAGTGTCGAAGGTTGGGTTCTGCCAAGACACAGAGAAACACCTAGGTAATGGGCCATTCGCCCGGCGGACGGGAGAGGCCACCGTCCGCCAGCCCGTCCGCGAGCAGGGCGAACTGGCCGGACGCATGCTCCTGGAATTCCCCCGCGGCAAGGAGACCGACCAGGACGTCGTCATACCTACCCAACTCGTCATCCAGGGCAGCGCGGCGCCACCGCATCCGTGATCGCGACCGCACCATGCTCGCGTGCGGATCGAAGAGGCGGTTGCGGAGAGCAATGTCAGTAGTCGTCCGTAGCGTAGTGGTACGAGAACCTCGGGAGGCTACGGGCATGAATGCGAGCTACTACCGCAGTCAGCTGAAACGCAAGAACAAGGCACGCACTGACGCGGAGAAGAAGGTCAGCGAGTGTCGCCGTAAGGAGGCCGCGGCCCTTGAGGTCCATGCCGACCGCTGCAAGACCGGTAGGCCACATCTTTCGGGGCTCGACTTCGACTGCCGGCCGGTCCAGCTCGCACGTGGCTGCCGCAAGGGCCTCCGGAGAGACGGCGGGATCGAGCCAGGGCCCGGATGGGCCTCCCGCTGCTTCGCGCCCCAGGCGTACCGCTGCGCGTCGTACAGCGCGTCCTGGTCTCCCAGCGCTTCGTCGGCCGCAGCTCGGCCGCCCACCAGCACGTCACAGCGCTCTCCGGCAGCCCCCTCCTCGGCCCTCAGCCGGGCGCCCGCCCCGTCGCCGCCGACCACCGCCCCGGGCACACCAGCCAGGTCCACGGCGATCCACGCCCGACCGTACCGGCCTGATGGAACGCAGCAGGAGCCTGACAGGTAACTCTGTAGCCGGTCGGTCCCATTGTTCCTAGCATCAGAGCGTGAACTCGCAGAACGACAGCGGCGATCTCCCGGTCCTTCGCAGATGGCTGGGCGGCTCAGAGTCGCACCCACTGCGCTGGTACTTCGAGTACCGCCGACCGGACCTGCACCCGGCCGTCGTCTCGGCTTGGTGGAAGAGCGTCATCCTGGTGCCCGTGGAGCAGACCCTGTCCATTCTGGAAGCAACTGCGCCAGTGGGGCTGGACGGCAAGCGTCGGGACTTCCGCGCGTTCACGGACATGAGCGAAGCGGGCATGCAGCACTTCCGGACACACCTCGCCGAGTTGACGGTCGCCTCGCAACTGGCCGAGGCCGGCGTTCCGTTCCGGTTCAACACCGACGAGGGACCCGACCTGCTCCTGCAGTGCGGCCAGGAGACCTTCGGTATCGAGATCGGCTCCCGGCACCCGCGGAGTGTCTCTGACCTCAGCCACGCCCTGATCCGAGGTCTCCGGGAACGCGGCCTACCGACGGCTGTCAGGATACGCACGGACCCTGTCCCACCCGTGACCATCAGAGCGAGCGTCCGGGACGCGGTTATAGAGGCGTTCCTCCCTGCCGACGGCAGCCCTGGCGTCACCTCATTGCGCGTCGAGGCCGCCCCAGCACGCCCCGAAGACGGCATTCCAGCTTCCTGGCTGTCCATCCAGGTCAGCCGCGGCAATGGCTACACGACCATGTCCGCGCCGTTCAAGAGTCCTCACGTGGCCGCGATGGCACAGGACGTGGCCTCCGGCGTGCTCCGGGAGAAGCGCAAGCGGCGCCAAGCCAAGCTGATGCCGACCGTGCTGATCGTCGACCTGAGCGGTGGCGACCTGCCGGATCTACGGTCTTGGCCAGAGGCATTTGATGCCCTCTGGGAAGCCCATGACGACTTCCTCGCCGTCGGCGGGATGACCATCACTACCCGCAGCCGGGAGCCCAAGCTGCGGTTCTCGCTGAATCCCTTCGCGGATCAACCGGCGCTGGAGCGGGTCACCGCGCTGGTCTCCGAGTCCGGCCCCTTTTCCGATCTGGCAGATCAATTGAAGAACAGACGATGGCCCACCGGCTAGCGTATGGCACCACGCAATTCTCGGCACTGCCGCTTGATCAGGCACCGCATCAGATCACCTGACCAGCAACGCAGAGCACCAGACACCCCATCAGAACGAGCGTCAAATGAGCGTCAAGAGCGTCATTTCAGCGTCAAGATATCGCCCGTAAGGCCCACACCGCACATAATGCGCACGGACAAAACCGCAGGTCAGGAGCCCTTTGCCGCCGGCTCAAGAATCGCCACGCACTCCACATGATGCGTCATAGGAAACAGATCAAACGCCCGAAGCGTCCGCACCCGATACCCCCCATCCCGGAAGTACCCCAAATCCCGCGCCAACGCCGCCGGATCGCAAGCCACATACGCAATCCGCCGAGCCCCCAGCGACGACAGATGCTCCACCGTCTTCCGCCCCGCCCCCGCCCGCGGCGGATCAAGCACGATCAGGTCGACCTCCGTGATGCCCGTCCGCGGCAACACGCTCTCGACCTTGCCCTGCTCGATACGCACACGGTCGAAGTCGGCGAGATTGTGCCGCGCGTCCTCCACCGCACGCTTGCCCGACTCGATGCCGAGGACCGCGCCCTGGTCACCGACGCGGTCGGCGAGGGCGCCCGCGAAGAGGCCGACGCCGCAGTAGAGGTCGAGGGCCATGTCGCCCTTGCGCGGCAGCAGGCCCTGCATGACCGCGGTCACCAGCGTGTCGGCCGACTTCGGGTGGACCTGCCAGAAGCCGCCGCCCCCGACCCGGTGGGTCCGGCCGTCCGCGCGTTCGCGGACGAAGGGGCGGCCGTGGACGCGGTGGACGCCACCGGAGCGTTCGTCCACCCGCAGAACGGAGACGGGGCGGTCCAGTTCGACCAGCGGCAGGCGCGCGCCCGGCTTCGGCGTCAGGACGACCTGGCGGTCCTGCGACCCGGTCGCCGCGATTGCCTCGACGGAGTCCATGCCGGTCCAGTCGCGCTTCTCGATGCCCAGCTCGCTGACCTCCTCGGCGGCGATCATGCAGTGGTCGATCGGCTCGACCTCGTGGGAGCGGTGCCGGCGCAGGCCCGCCCGGCCGTCGGCGGTGACGGCGTACTGGACGCGCGTGCGCCACGCGGGGACCTGGCCCGCGGGCAGCTTGTCGCCCTCGGCGGGCAGCACCGTACCGTCCCAGCCGGCCTCCTCCGGAGTGAGCCCGGCGAGCCGCTGGAGCTGTTCGGCGATGACGTCGGCCTTCAGGCGCCGCTGGGCCCCCGGCTTGGCGTGCTGCCAGTCGCAGCCGCCGCAGCGGCCGGGGCCGGCGAACGGACAGGGCACGTCGATGCGGTCCTTGGAGGCGTCCAGGATCTCGACCGCGTCGGCGCGCAGGAAACGGGCACCCTCCTCGCCCTCCGTCACCCGCGCCACGACCCGCTCACCGGGCAGCGCGTGCCGGACGAACAGCACCTGGCCCTCGGACGTACGGGCGATGCAGTGGCCGCCGTGGGCGACGGGGCCGACCTCGACCTCGTACTCCTCCCCCACCAGCGACTTCCTCGGTTCTGCCTGCATGGCGGGGTGACTCCAAAAGCGTGAGGGGAAACGATCAAAGGTACGCGGCCGAACGGAACGGCCGGACAACAGCCCACCAGTCTACGTGGCTGCCGCCCGGCCGATTCACGCCCGTTTCACCGAGGCCGCGGCCTCAGCTCTTCGGCTCCGAGGACTCCTTCGACCGCACCTGAGCCGGCCCCCGCCGCACCGAGCCCGGCGCAGTCCATTCCTGCTGCTTGCGGGCCCGCCGCTTGGCCGCCTCGGAGGACTGGAGCTGGTACGGCACCGAGGTCACCATGATCCCCGGCGTGAACAGCAGGCGGCCCTTCAGCCGCAGGGCGCTCTGGTTGTGCAGCAGATGCTCGTACCAGTGACCGACGACATACTCGGGGATGATCACGGACACCGCGTCCCGCGGCGACTCCTTGCGCAGGCTCTTGACGTACTCGATGATCGGCCGCGTGATCTCGCGGTAGGGCGAGTCCAGCACCTTCAGCGGTACGTCGATGCCGCGCCGCTCCCACTCGGCCCGCAGTGCCTTGGTCTCCGCCGGGTCGACGTTGACGCTCAGCGCCTCCAGGCTGTCCGAGCGCATCAGCTTGGCGTAGGCCAGGGCGCGCAGCGTGGGGCGGTGGATCTTGGAGATCAGGACGACGGAGTGGATGCGGGAGGGCCGCACGCTGTCGTCGCTCGGCCCCTCGGGGGCGGCGATCTCCTCGGCGACACGGTCGTAGTGCTTACGGATGGCAGACATCGTCACGTAGAAGATCACCATGCCGAGCAGGGCGACCCACGCGCCGTGCGTGAACTTGGTGACGAGGACGACCACCAGCACGAGGCCGGTGAAGAACGCGCCGAAGGCGTTGATCGCTCGGGAGCGGATCATGTGGCGGCGCTTGGCCGGGTCCGTCTCCGTCGCCAGGTGGCGGTTCCAGTGGCGGACCATGCCGGTCTGGCTGAGCGTGAAGGACACGAACACGCCGACGATGTACAGCTGGATCAGGCGCGTGGAGTCGGCGCCGTAGATCCCGACCAGGAGTCCGGCGGCGCCCGCGAGGAGCACGATGCCGTTGGAGAAGGCCAGGCGGTCGCCGCGGGTGTGCAACTGGCGGGGCAGGTAGCGGTCCTGGGCGAGGATCGAGCCGAGCAGCGGGAAGCCGTTGTAGGCGGTGTTCGCGGCGAGGAAGAGCACCAGCGCGGTGGCCGCGGCCAGGATGATGAAGAGGAAGCTGCCCTTGCCGAAGACGGCCTCGGCGACCTGGGAGATCACCGGGTTCTGGACGTAGTCCGGGCCGAGCGGGACGCCGTTGTGGATCAGGTCCTTGGCCGGGTTCTCGGCCATGCGGACGTCGGTCGCGGCGGCCAGCGCGATGATGCCGCAGAACATGGTGACGGCCAGCAGGCCCATCATCGCGAGGGTGGTCGCGGCGTTCTTGGACTTGGGCTTGCGGAAGGCCGGGACGCCGTTGGAGATCGCCTCGACGCCGGTGAGTGCGGCACAGCCGGAGGAGAAGGCGCGCAGGAGGAGGAAGACCAGGGCGAAGCCGGCCAGTCCCTGGTGCTCGGGTTTGATGACGTAGTCCGCCGTCGGGGCGCGCATGGTGTCGTCCAGGACCAGTCCGCGGAAGGCACCCCAGGCGATCATGGTGAAGACGCCCGCGACGAAGATGTATGTCGGAATCGCGAACAGCGAGCCCGACTCCTTCACCCCGCGCAGGTTCATGAGCGTCAGCAGCACGATCACACCTATCGCGCAGAGCACCTTGTGCTCGACCACGAACGGGATCGCCGAGCCCAGGTTCTCGATGCCGGAGGAGATCGACACCGCGACGGTGAGGACGTAGTCGACCAGCAGCGCGCTGGCGACCGTGAGGCCGGCCTTGGGGCCGAGGTTGGTGTTCGCCACCTCGTAGTCGCCGCCGCCGCTGGGGTAGGCGTGCACGTTCTGCCGGTACGAGGCCACCACGGTGAACATCAGTACGACGACCGCGACGGCGATCCAGGGACTGAAGTGGTACGCCGTCACGCCCGCGATGGACAGGACCAGCAGCACCTCCCCGGGCGCATACGCCACAGAGGACAGCGGGTCGGAGGCGAAGACGGGTAGTGCGATGCGCTTGGGCAGGAGGGTCTCCCCCAGCCGGTCACTGCGCAGTGCGCGCCCGATCAGGATCCGCTTGGGCACGTCGGTCAGTTTGGACACAACAGAGGATCGTAAGCGTTCGATTGCGGGCTCGCCCACCCGCCACCCCTCATCGGCCTCCCATCTGCCCTCCGAGTGAATTCGGAGGGCACTGCGGCTGCGGATTCCGCAGGTCACCGGCTTCTCGTGCCTATATGACTAAGCCCGTCCCTCACCAGGCCGTTGTCGACCCCGGAGGTCCCATGCACACGCCCGCAGAACTGATCGGCGCCGCGGCCACCGTCATCGCCCTCGGAATCCTGACTCTCGCGAGCGTGCGCAGCATCAACCGCCGCTGACGAGGTCGCCGACCCGGGCACACAGTTCCGCCCGCCCGATGCTGTCGGCCCGGGTCGACGGCACCGTGCAGGCGTACGCCCCGGCCACCGTGCCGTACAGGGCGCAGCGGCGGGGCGGCTCGGCGTTCAGCCAGGCGTAGAGGAACGCGGCGGCGAAGGCGTCGCCCGCGCCGTTGGAGTCGACCACCGGCGCCGGGGGCGTCGCGGCGGGTACGTGGATCAGCTCGCCGTCGGCCAGCAGATAGGCCCCGTCGGCCCCGGCGGTGGCGACGACCGCCCGGGCCCTGCCCCGTTCGGTGATCCGCCGCATGGTGCGCTCCGGGTCGGCCAGCGCCGCGCTGGACAGGAAGACCAGGTCGGCCTGGTGCGCGAAGGTCTCGTGGTACGGGTTGGCCCCGTCCCAGTCGTGCAGGTCGGTCGAGACGGTCACGCCCGCCTCGTGCAGGGCGGGCAGCGCGTGGCCGCACGGCTGCGTGATGACGACGTGGGCGTGCCGGCTGACGGCGGCCAGCTCCCGCAGGGCGGCTTCGGGCAGCCGGTCGGTCTCCGCCGAGCGCGTGGCGTCGTAGAGGGAGAGCCGCTTGCCGTCCGGGCCGACGAGGTTGACCGCCCGCTTGGTGCCGAGCGGCTGGGGGACGGCGGTGAGCGCGATGCCGCGGTCGCGGTGCAGGGCGCGGACGAGGTCGCCCTCGGGGTCGTCGCCCAGCATGTCGAGGTGGTGGGTGCGCAGGCCCAGCGCGCTCGTGCCGAGGGCGACGAAGTCTCCGCTCTGGCCCGCGCGCGTCACGATCCCGGGCCGGATCATGTGGCTGTCGGCGAGCGGCACGGGCAGCTCGGGCACGTGCACGATCGTGTCCACGCCCGCGCCGCCCAGGACCAGGACGTCGATCTCGGTACTCATGGTGCCTTCCTCCCCCGCCGAGGGCCCGGTCGAAGCCCGCTCCGGCCGGGGCAGGGCCCTCGGCAACCCCCTCGACTTTGCCGATACGTTGGAGTCGGGCAGTCGAACGCGGCACCGCCCCCGCAGGGCATCATGGCCTGATTCCACCGGCATGATGTTGCCCGGCGGTCCGCACGCAGGCCGCGATGTGATGCCCGGCGAGCCGAAAGAGAGACATGATCACGACATTCATGAAGGTCAGAGGGCCTGCAGGAAGCGCGGTGTGACGCGATGCATATTGTCATCATGGGTTGCGGGCGAGTGGGCTCCGCCCTGGCCCAGAACCTGGAGCAACAGGGCCACACGGTCGCCGTGGTCGACCAGGACCCCACCGCCTTCCGCCGCCTGGGATCCTCCTTCGGCGGCCGCCGGGTCACCGGGGTCGGCTTCGACCAGGACACCCTGCGGGAGGCCGGCATCGAGGAGGCCGGCGCCTTCGCCGCCGTCTCCAGCGGTGACAACTCCAACATCATCGCCGCACGTGTGGCCCGCGAGATGTTCGGCATCGAGAACGTCGCCGCCCGCATCTACGATCCCCGCCGCGCCGAGGTCTACCAGCGCCTGGGCATCCCCACCGTCGCGACCGTCCGCTGGACGGCCGACCAGATGCTGCGCCGGCTGCTCCCCTCGGGTGCCGAGCCGCTGTGGCGCGACCCGACCGGCGGCGTCCAGCTCGCCGAGGTGCACGCCTCCACCGCGTGGGTCGGCCACAAGATCAGCCGGCTCCAGGAGGAGACCGGCGTGCGCGTGGCGTTTCTGACCCGGCTCGGCGAGGCGGTCCTGCCCACCTCGCAGACGGTGTTGCAGGAGGGCGACCTGGTGCACGTGATGATGCGCACCGACGAGGTCGACACGGTCGAGGCGGCGTTCGCCAAGGGTCCCGAAGAGGAGGGCGGTCACTGATGAGGGTCGCCATTGCCGGAGCCGGCGCGGTCGGCCGCTCGATCGCGGGCGAGCTGCTGGAGAACGGCCACGAGGTCCTGCTCATCGACAAGGCGCCGACGGCCATCTCGGTCGAGCGCGTCCCGCAGGCGGAGTGGCTGCTCGCCGACGCCTGCGAGATCACCTCCCTGGACGAGGCGGCCCTCCAGCGCTGCAACGTCGTCATCGCCGCGACCGGCGACGACAAGGTGAACCTGGTCGTCTCGCTGCTCGCCAAGACGGAGTACGGCGTGCCGCGGGTGGTCGCGCGGGTGAACAACCCGAAGAACGAGTGGCTCTTCAACGAGTCCTGGGGCGTGGACGTCGCCGTCTCCACCCCGCGTCTGATGTCCGCCCTGGTCGAGGAGGCGGTGAGCGTGGGCGATCTGGTCCGCCTGCTCCGCTTCAGCCACGGCGACGCCAACCTGGTCGAGCTGACCCTGCCGGAGGAGTCGGCCCTGGCCGGCACGCAGGTCGGCGATGTCGAGTGGCCCGAGGACACGTCCCTGGTGACGATCATCCGCGGCACCCGGGTCCTGACCCCCTCCCGGGAGGACTCCCTGGAGGCGGGCGACGAACTCCTCTTCGTGGCCGCGCAGGCCCGCGAGGAGCAGCTGGAGGACCTGCTGTCGGTGCGCAAGGACAGCGCGAAGAGCTGAGGCTGTGCCCTTCGTGGCAAGCAGGAAGGGGCGTCCCGAGTACTCGGGACGCCCCTTCTCTCAGCTTCTCTCAGCTCTGGAGACTCACTGCTCGGCGGACCGGGCAGCGGCTTCCCGCTCCCTTTCCCGCTCCCTCTCCTCGGCGGCCTTCTCCTCCGCCTCCATCTCCGCGAACACATCGATCGGCGCGGGCGCCTTCGCCAGGAACACCCAGGTCAGCCACACGGCGAGCAGGAACGGCGGGATCTTCAGGGCGATGAGGACCCAGCCCAGCTGTGTGGTGTCGGCCCACCAGTACAGCGGGAAGAGGATCGCGCACTTGGCGAGCAGGATCGCGCCCCAGGCGTAACTGGCCTTGGCGTAGGCCTTCTTGCGGCCGGGGTTGCGCGTGCGCCAGGAGAGGTTCTCCTTGAAGACCGGGCCGAGGATCAGCCCGATCAGCGGGACACCGCACAGCGTGGTGACGATGTACGCGAGTCCGAGGCCCAGCGTGTAGAGCATGCCGGGCAGGTAGAAGTCCTTGGCGTTGCCCGTCATCATCGCGAAGACGACACCGAAGGCCACACCGAAAACACCGCTGAAGGCGTGCTTGACGGTGTCCTTCATCACCAGCCGGACCGCGACCAGCACCAGCGACACGGCCAGCGCCGCGATCGCCGACAGATGCAGGTCCTTGTTGATCGTGTAGATGCTGACGAAGAGCAGGCCGGGCAGCACCGTCTCGACCATGCCCCGGACGCCGCCGAACGCCTCGAACAGGGCGGCCTCGGTCACCGCCCGGTTGTCGTCCGCAGATGTCTCTTCGGTCGGCTTGTCGAGCGACGTCACCGGCTACTCCCGTCCGAGGGGTCTCAGTTCGTACTTGGGGTTGAACAGCACCCGGCGGCCCCGGCTCATCGAGATCCGGCCCGATGCGATCAGCTTGCGCCCCGGTTCTATGCCCACGATGGAGCGCCTGCCGAGCCACACCACGTCCAGCGCGGCGGAGCCGTCGAACAGCTCGGCCTCCAGGGCCGGGACGCCCGCACGCGGCCGCAGGGTGACCGTGCGCAAGGTACCAGTAACCGTCACTATCTGCCGGTCCTGACAGTCTCCGATCCGGATACAGCCTGCCGTCTCGGTGTCCTCCCGCAGCTCCTCGGACTCCAGGTCCTCCTGCGACGAGGAGAGCCGGTCGAGCATGCGCCGGAACCGGCCCGCCTGCTTCTGCGAACGAGGAACAGCACTCATGACTAGAGCGTACCGGGGCCCGCTGACAGCTACGCAGCCCTGTCGGCACGGGCCTTACCTCTCGAACCGATAGCCCATCCCCGGCTCCGTGATGAAGTGCTTCGGATGCGAGGGGTCCGCCTCCAGCTTCCGCCGCAGTTGTGCCATGTACACGCGCAGATAGTTGGTCTCCGTCCCGTACGACGGCCCCCACACCTCCTGGAGCAGCTGCTTCTGCCCGACCAGGCGGCCGCTGTGGCGCACCAGGACCTCCAGCAGATGCCACTCCGTCGGCGTCAGGCGTACGTCCTTCCCCGCGCGGTTGACCTTCTTCGCGGCCAGGTCGACGGTGAACTCGTCGGTCTCCACGATCACGTCGTCCTCACCTCCTCCGGCCGGCTCGGCCCGGCGCACGGCGGCCCGCAGCCGGGCCAGCAGCTCGTCCATGCCGAACGGCTTGGTCACGTAGTCGTCGGCACCCGCGTCCAGCACCTCCACCTTCTCGTCGGAGGAGTGCCGGGCGGAGAGCACCAGGATCGGTACCCGCGTCCAGCCGCGCAGGCCCCTGATCACCTCGACGCCGTCCATGTCGGGCAGCCCGAGGTCGAGGACGACCACGTCGGGGTGGCGGGCGGCGGCGAGCTCGAGAGCGCCGGCGCCGTCGTGGGCCGCGTCGACCTCGTACTTGCGTGCCTTGAGGTTGATCACGAGAGCGCGCACGATCTGGGGCTCGTCGTCGACCACCAGGACGCGGGTCATGAGACCTGCCTTTCGGGTTCTGCCGCGTGGAACGGCTCCGGGCGTGTTCCCGCCGCGCGGAGGGTGAGGACCATGGTGAGTCCGCCGCCGGGCGTGTCCTCGGCGTTCAGGGTGCCGCCCATGGCCTCGGCGAAGCCGCGCGCCACCGCGAGCCCCAGGCCCACGCCGGCGCCGCGCGGGGCGTCGCCGTAGCGCTGGAAGGGTTCGAATATGCGGTCCTTGGCCTCGTCGGGGACGCCCGGCCCCCGGTCGACCACCCGCACCTCCACCCGGTCGGCGAGCGCGCTCGCGGCGACCAGCACGGGCGAGCCGGCCGGACTGTACTTGACGGCGTTCTCGACCAGGTTGGCCATCGCCCGCTCCAGCAGCCCCGGGTCCACGGCGACCATCGGCAGGGTCTCGGGCACGTCCAGGCCGGCGCTGCCCTCGGGCACCCCGCCGAGCGCCATCGGCACCACTTCGTCGAGGTCGATCTCGCGGATCAGCGGGGTGACCGTGCCGGTCTGGAGACGGGACATGTCGAGCAGGTTGCCGACGAGGTGGTCGAGCCGGTCGGCGCCCTCCTCGATGCCCTCCAGCAGTTCCGCCCGGTCCTCCTCGGACCACTCGACGTCCTCGGAGCGCAGTGAGGACACCGACGCCTTGATCCCGGCGAGCGGGGTGCGCAGATCGTGGCTGACGGCGGCCAGCAGCGCCGTACGGATGCGGTTGCCCTCGGCGAGCGCCCGGGCCCGGTCGGCCTCCTCCTGGAGCCGGCGGCGGTCCAGTACGACGGCGGCCTGGGCGGCGAAGGCGGCCAGCACCCGGCGGTCCTCGGCGGGCAGGACGCGGCCGGTCAGCGCGAGCGCCATATGGTCCCCGACCGGCATGTCCACGTCCGCCTCCTCGGGCCGCTCCACGGGATGCCCCTGCCCGACGCGGCCCGCGCAGGTCCACGGCTCGACGTCGCTCGCCCGCTCCAGCAGGGCCGCCGACTCCATACCGAAGGTCTCCCGGACCCGTTCCAGCAGGTCCTCCAGGCCGGTCTCGCCGCGCAGCACGTTGCCCGCGAGGAAGGACAGGATCTCGGACTCGGCCCGCAGCCTGGCCGCCTGGTGGGTGCGGCGGGCCGCGAGGTCGACCACGGAGGCCACCGCCACCCCGACGGCCACGAAGATCACGATGGCGACGATGTTCTTCGGGTCGGAGATGGTCCACCGGTGCAGCGGCGGTGTGTAGAAGTAGTTCAGCAGCAGCGATCCCACCGCCGCCGAGGCCAGTGCGGGGAGCAGCCCGCCGAGCAGCGCCGCCGCCACCGTCAGCGCCAGGAACAGCAGCATGTCGTTTGCGAGGCCGAGGTCCACGGTGTTGAGCAGCGCCGCCAGGGCCGGCGGTCCCGCGACGCCGACGACCCAGCCCCACACCCGCCGGGAGCGCCCGAGGCGCGCGTCCCGGGCCACCGGAAGCCCGCGGCCCTTGGCGACCTCGTCGTGGGTGACGATGTGCACGTCGAGGTCGGGCCCGGACTCCCGGGCGACCGTCGCTCCCACGCCGGGCCCGAAGACGTACTGCCAGGTCTTGCGGCGGGAGGACCCCAGCACGATCTGGGTGGCGTTCACGCCGCGGGCGAAGTCGAGCAGGGCGGCCGGTATGTCGTCGCCCACGACGTGGTGGAAGGTGCCGCCGAGGTCCTCGGCCAGGGTCCGCTGCATCGCCAGTTCCTTGGGCGAGGCGGAGGTCAGCCCGTCGCTGCGGGCTATGTAGACGGCCAGTACCTCGCCGCCGGCGCCCTTCTCGGCCAGCCGGGCGGCGCGGCGGATCAGCGTCCGGCCCTCCGGGCCTCCGGTCAGGCCGACGACGATCCGCTCGCGCGAGCCCCAGATCCTCGACACGCGGTGCTCGCTGCGGTACTGCGTGAGATAGGCGTCGACCCGGTCGGCCACCCACAGCAGCGCCAGCTCGCGCAGGGCGGTCAGGTTGCCGGGCCGGAAGTAGTTCGACAGGGCGGCGTCGACCTTGTCCGGCTGGTAGATGTTGCCGTGCGCCATCCGCCGCCGCAGCGCCTCGGGCGACATGTCGACCAGCTCGATCTGGTCGGCCCGCCGTACCACCTCGTCCGGCACGGTTTCCTGCTGCCGCACCCCGGTGATCGACTCCACGACGTCGCCGAGGGACTCCAGGTGCTGGATGTTGACGGTCGAGATCACGTCGATACCGGCCGCCAGCAGTTCCTCCACGTCCTGCCAGCGCTTGGCGTTGCGGGAGCCGGGGACGTTCGTGTGGGCCAGTTCGTCCACGAGGGCGACCGAGGGGGCGCGCCGCAGGACGGCGTCGAGGTCCATCTCGGGGAAGAGGCCGCCGCGGTACTCCAGCTGCCTGCGCGGTACCTGCTCCAGGCCGTGCAGCATCACCTCGGTGCGGGGCCGGTCGTAGTGCTCGACGTAGGCCACCACGCAGTCGGTGCCCCGCTCGACACGGCGATGCGCCTCGGAGAGCATCGCGTACGTCTTGCCGACGCCCGGTGCCGCACCGAGGTATATCCGAAACTTGCCGCGTGCCATGGCCTCATTGTCTTCCGGTCCGCTGTTTGCGCAGCGTCGACCTTACGGCCGGCGAATACGGCATACGGGCGCCGGGCGCGGCCGCGGACCGTCTTTGACGGAACTCTGACGCGCCCGGCGGGTCAGGGCCTCACGCGGGATTGTCGCCGTGGGTGAGGGTCTCCCAGGCGACGAAGAGGTTGTTGCTGCCGGCCGGGCGCCCCCGCATGGTCAGCGTCCCGGTGTTGGTCATGGCGTGTCCGAGGCGGTTGGCCAGGGCGTTGTGGCCGACCTCGGGGACCGGCCCGAGCCCGGGCTTGAGCGAGCCGCCGCACAGCCAGCCCGGGGCGGCGGTGCCGAGCTCGTACTTGGCGTGGAAGCCGAGCCCGTGCCGCAGCCGCTCGCCCACGTCGGTGCCGTAGAGGTCCTGGCCCTGGATCCGGCTGGTCTCGGCGATGTGCGAGATGGCGGAGAGGCCGTAGCCGGTGTGGGTGAAGTCCCGGCAGGTCTCCTGGCTGAGCCCGTCGACGAAGGTCGACTGCCCCTGCCAGTACCGGACGATCTTCTCCCGTGTGTTCAGGTTCTGGCTCGGCACGGTCTTCGGCAGCGCACCGTCGGAGGCCAGATAGACGTAGGCGGCCGTACGCGTCCGGAACTTCGCCATGGCCTTGTCGTACGACGCCTTGTCCTCCAGGAAGACGGAGATGCCGACGGCGGCCTCCATCATCGACAGCTCCCAGTTCCCGTTGGAGTGGGAGCCGTTGATCACCTCGGGGAGGTAGACGTCGCGGAGCATGGTGGCGAAGCGGCCGGAGTTCGCCCAGGTCCCGGTGTAGGTGTGCTTGATGATCTCGGCGGCCTTGGGCCAGGAGGAGCCGGCCCAGCCGGTCTGCAGGGGCGCGTTGCTGTTGGTGTGGTCCCTGATCACGGCCGACCAGGCGTCCATCAGCTCGATCGCCTTGCGCGCGTGCCGTTCGTCGCGGGTGAGGTACCAGGCGAGGGCCTGGGTGTAGGCGGCGATCGCGTCCTCGCGTTCGTCGGTGCAGCCGTGGTTGGGGTTGGAGTACGAACCGCACTCGACGACGGCCCGGGGCGCGGGCCTGCGGTTCAGGTCGGCGTACTTGCTCGCCATCATCCGGTCGAAGGCGCCCTTCCAGGGCTGGGCACCGGAGTCGACCTTGGAGCGGGCGAAGTCCAGCTGCCCCTTTGAAACGGTGACTCCGGGGTGGACGAAGCTGCGGGGAGCGGCGTTCGCGGGCCAGGTGAGGAGGCCGGCGACGAGGGCGGCCGTGGCGGCCAACAGAGCGGTTCTGCGCATGCGTAGGAGCCTTCCGTTCTCGTATGTGAACGTGAAGCGCCTTTATGAACAGACGCGGTGAACGGAGACGGTAGGTACAGACCAATGACCCGTCAAGGCTTCACGCATGAGCGCGCATGAGAAAGGGCCGCACCCCATGGGGGTACGGCCCTGCTGTCTCTGTGAGCCTCAGCGGACCTCGGTGATCTCCGGTCCGCGCTGGAGCTGGCCCATTCCGCCCGCGAAGCGGGAGCCCTCCTCCTGCTGGACGCCCTCGGGGACCATCTGGGCGTCGTTCGGCAGCTTCAGGACGATCGGGTCGCGGGGCGCCATCGGGCCCTCGCCGCGGACCACGACCGTGTCCCGGAAGATCTGCTCGAGCAGCCCGGCGGCCTGCGGCTGCACCGCGCCCTGGCCCGAGATGACCCCGCGCAGGAACCACCGGGGGCCGTCCACGCCGATGAACCGCACGACCTGGAAGCCGCCGGTGCCGTCCGGCAGCTGTACCGGCACCTGGGCCCGCAACTCCCAGCCCAGCGGCCCCTCGACCTCGTCGACGATGCCGCCCTGCTGGGTGATGCCCGAGCCGATCTCCTCGCGCACCTCGCCCCAGATGCCCTCACGCTTGGGTGCGGCGAAGCCCTGCAGCTGAATGGCGCTGTCGCGCAGCACGACCGTCGCCGCCACGATCGCGTCGCCCGCGACCTCGACCCTGAGCTCCATGCCCTCGACGCCCGGCACGAACAGACCGCCCAGGTCGACCCGGCCCTCTGCCGGGTCGTGGACCTCGGAGTCGTCCCAGGGCCCGTCGGGCCGCGGCGCCGGCTCGAGCCTCAGGCGCTCGCCCTCATCCGCCTCACTGTCGACACCGTCGACGACCTGCTCGGTCTCGCCGGCCGCGTCATCGGCGGCATCCCTATTCTTGCGACGTCCGAACACGTCACTGTCCTTCCCGGTCGGATACGACCGAAGCGTATCGATTCCCACCCGTCCGACCGCCCAGGGCGGCCTGACCGCTTGTGCCGCTCGTCCCGTCCACCGCCGCATGGCCTCCGGTGGACCCGAAGCCCCCCTCGGCCCGCGCCGAGTCGGGAAGTTTTGCCACCTCTTGGAAGCGAACCTTCTCGACCTGCTGGACTACCAGTTGGGCAATCCGGTCGAAGCGCTCGAACCGCACGCACTCGCGCGGGTCGAGATTCACCACGATCACCTTGATCTCCCCACGGTACCCGGCATCAACCGTCCCCGGGGCATTCACCAGGGCGACGCCGCAGCGGGCGGCCAGACCGGATCGCGGGTGCACGAAGGCCGCGTACCCCTCCGGCAGCGCCACAGACACTCCCGTGGGCAGCACGGCCCGCTCGCCCGGCTCCAGTTGGCACGCCTCGGTGGTGCGCAGATCGGCTCCCGCGTCACCGGGCTGCGCATACGACGGAAGGGGTACTTCCGGATCGACGCGCCGGATCAGCACATCGAGGGGCTGACGGCTCACAGGGCTCGCGGGAGTCATGGGGCTTTCCGGGCTCGCGGGGTCGGTGGGGCCGGTGGGGCTCATGGGGTCGGCCGGGCTCACGGGGCCTTCCAGGCTCACGGGTTCACCTCGAAGGCACGGGCGCGCCGGACCTGGTCCGGGTCGTTCATGGCCGCCTGGATCTCCTCCTGGCGGCCGTGCTCGACGAAGTGGTCGACCTTCACCTCGACGAAGAGCGCGTCGGCGCGCACGGCGACGGGTCCGTCGGGGCCTCCCACGCGTCCGGTCGCGGTCGAGTAGATCTTCCGCCCGGCCACCGCCGTCACCTCCGCCTGAAGGTGCAGCGTGGTGCCGACGGGCACGGGCCCCATGAAGTCGGTCTCCAGCCGCCCGGTCACGGCGATCGTGCGCAGCAGCCAGTTCAGCGAGCCGAGGGCCTCGTCCAGGGCGCTGGTGAGCACCCCGCCGTGCGCGAGGCCGGGTGCGCCCTGGTGGGCGGGCCGTACGGTGAACTCGGCGGTGAGTGACACGCCCTCGCCGGCCCGCGCCTCCAGGTGCAGCCCGTGCGGCTGGTCACCGCCACAGCCGAAACACTGACCGTAGTGCGCGCCGAGGAGCTCACCGGGCGCCGGAGCGTCCGGATGCCGCACCGGTCGCACGGCGTCGGCCGGAGGCTGAAGAGCTGCGGAAGTACGACTCACAGCCGGAGACCTTACCCGCGCGTCGGCCCGTTCCGGACACCGTGTCAAGCTTGGCTCCATGCAGCTCTCCGCCGCCCCGTACGAAGAACGCCTCACCGCCCCCCGGACCTGGTGGCTGATCTCGTTCCTCGTCGGTGTCTCGATGGCCCTGATCCTGCTTCCGTTCGGCACGCTGCCCATGCTCGGCGGCCTGGCCGGAGGCACCGCGGTCGCGGCCGTCGCCGCGAGTTCGTACGGCTCGGTCCGCATCCGCGTGGTGGGCGATTCGCTGATCGCGGGCGAGGCGAAGATCCCGCTGGCGGCGCTGGGCGAGGCGGAGGTCCTGGACGCGGAGGGGGCGCGCGCCTGGCGCACCCACAAGGCCGACACACGCGCCTTCATGCTGCTGCGCGCCTACATCCCCACGGCCCTGCGCGTGGAGGTCACGGACCCGGAGGACCCGACTCCGTACCTGTATCTGTCCACGCGCGAGCCGGAGCGTCTGGCGGAGGCGCTGAAGGCCACCAGGCCGGCGAAGTCGGAGTAGCACATCCGAGCGTCGCTTCACCCGACGGCGGGCGGGCGGCTTCAGCGTCCGTCGTCGCGCTTGTGCGTGTCGTCGCGTTTCGCGTCCGCGTCGCGTCCCAGGGGGTCGTGCGTGATCTCGCCCATCTCCAGGGCGTCCGCCGGTCGTTCCAGGGCGGGAAGCGCCTCGAGAGCCTCCCAGGGCACCTGAAGCTTGCGCAGGTCCTTGCGGATCCGCGCGGCCAGCTTTCTCGTCTCGCTGCGGTTCATGGCCGCCCCCACGGCGGCGCCCACCAGGAACGGGATCAGGTTCGGCATGCTGCGGACCATCCGCTTCATGATCCGCTGCCGCAGCTCCCGCTTCATGCGGCTGTTCAGCGCCACGCTCAGCGTCGACGGCTTGGTCGCGTCGATCCCGCGCTCCCCCGACCACGAGTCGAGATACGCGGTGCTGCGCTGCTTGAGGTTGCCGGGCGGCCGTACGCCGTAGACCTCGTGGAGTTCGGCGATCAGCTTCAGCTCGATCGCGGCGACGCCGGTCACCTCGGCGGCCAGTTCCGTAGGCAGCGCGGGTGGAATGGGAAGCATCGCGGCCGCGCCGATGCCCGCTCCGACCGTCGCCGTCGCGCTCGCCGCGCCGGCCACGAGTTTGTCCGCGAGCTCTTCGGGCCCGAGGCCCGGGAACTGCCTGCGGAGCGTCGCCAGGTCCCGTACGGGGATCCGCGGCGCCAGTTCGATGATCCGGTCGGCGAGGTACGCGAGCCCCGCCCGGGCCCGGACACCGCCCTTGCGGGCGCTCTCCCTGGCCCTTTCCCGGATCGCCCCCGCCCGCCGTCGGGCGACGGGTGCGGGGACGTCCACGGACGCCGGGAGGTCACTCCGGTCCGCGGCCGGTTCGAGCGAGGCCGCCCCCGTACCGGTTGGGCCTCGCTCGTCGTCACGCGCGCCGTACTGCGGGCCGTCCATCGGCCCTTCGTCCGCTTTCCGCTTGGAGAAGCGGCGCTTCCAGGGAGGGGTCGAGCCAGTCACGGCCGACCCGTCCTCAGTCGCAGTCGCGGCAGATCGGCTGACCGTTCTTCTCCCGGGCCAGCTGGCTGCGGTGGTGCACCAGGAAGCAGCTCATGCACGTGAACTCGTCCTGCTGCTTCGGGAGCACCCGGACGGCCAGTTCCTCGTTCGAGAGGTCGGCTCCGGGCAGTTCGAGGCCTTCGGCGGCCTCGAATTCGTCGACGTCCACTGCGGAAGCCGACTTGTCGTTCCGCCGGGCCTTCAGTTCTTCGAGGCTGTCCGAGTCAACGTCGTCATCGGTCTTGCGTGGAGTGTCGTAATCGGTTGCCATGGTCGCTCTCCCCCTCTGGGTGTCTGCGGTGTCTCCAGCGCACGTAACGCGTGAGAGGCCGGACTTGTGCCCGACCTGAGGCGGAGATTTTGCCTCACATCAAGGTCTGTTACTCAATCGACACCCAACCGGACTCCTCACGAGTGATCGGCTTGGATGGCGATGGGGACCGTACACGGTCCGAATGCCGCACCTCAAAGGCGTCTCACCCTGTACTTCCCGTGATCAAGACCCCCGAAAACCGGGATTTTCCCGGCTTTCCGACAGGGCTCATGATCACGGAGAGTAGATGGCCGGAAAGGCGCCCCTGTGATCGATCACACACAGGGTGCCCGAGGTGAGGCCTCAGAAATTCCGCGCAAAGCGAACATCCCCGTGCACCGCCGAGTTGATCGGCGACATGATCTCAGATGGGCAGCGTGACTCGCATCACGAGCCCACCTCCCTCGCGGGGCTGGGCGTAGATGTGCCCGCCGTGCGCCCGGGCCACGGACCGGACGATGGACAGACCGAGTCCGACGCCCTTGTCGCTGCCCGTGCGCTCCGTGCGCAACCGCCGGAACGGCTCGAAGAGATTGTCGATCTCGTACGCCGGCACGACCGGGCCCGTGTTCGAGACCACCAGGACCGCCTGACCGTGCTGGACCTCGGTGGTGACCTCGACCCAGCCGTCCTCGGCCACGTTGTAGCGCACGGCGTTCTGCACCAGGTTGAGCGCGATCCGCTCCAGCAGCACGCCGTTGCCCTGGACGACCGCGGGCTTCTGTTCGCCGCGGATCCGCACGCCCTTGTCCTCGGCCTCGCCGTGCACCTGGTCGATGGCCTGCGAGGCGACCTCGGCCAGGTCCACCGGCCCCCGCTCCACGATCTGGTTGTCGCTGCGGGCGAGCAGCAGCAGGCCCTCGACGAGCTGCTCGCTGCGCTCGTTGGTGGCCAGCAGCGTCTTGCCGAGCTGCTGGAGCTCCACCGGTGCGCCCGGGTCCGACAGGTGCACCTCCAGGAGCGTGCGGTTGATCGCCAGCGGCGTCCTCAGCTCGTGTGAGGCGTTGCCGACGAAGCGCTGCTGGGCGGTGAAGGCGCGCTGCAGCCGCTCCAGCATGTCGTCGAAGGTGTCCGCCAGCTCCTTCAGCTCGTCGTCCGGGCCGTCCAGCTCGATCCGGCGGGACAGGTCGGAGCCGGCCACCGTACGGGCGGTGCGGGTGATCCGGCCCAGCGGCGACAGGACCCGGCCGGCCATGGCGTAGCCGAAGGCGAAGGCGATGACCGCCAGGCCCAGCAGGGCCAGGAGCGAGCGGCTGAGCAGGTTGTCCAGGGCGTGCTGACGCTGGTCGTTGACGCACTGGTTCATCGCGTCGTTGAACTCGCTGGGCGAGGCCTGGCCGGGCAGGTTGCAGATGTCGCTGGTGACCTTGCCCTCGACGATCTTGAACGGCAGCTCGCTGCCCACGTTCAGCGCCTGCGCGGCCAGCAGGTAGATGATCGACAGCAGCAGGATGCCGGCGATCAGGAACATGCCGCCGTAGAGCAGCGTGAGCCGTATGCGGATGGTCGGGCGCAGCCAGGGGAAGGGCGGCGCGGGCCTCCTGGGGTCCCAGGTGGGCTTCGGGGGCGCCTGCGGGGGCGCGGGAGTCGCTGCCACGGATATCAGATCCGGTAGCCGGAGCCGGGGACGGTGACGATGACGGGCGGCTCGCCGAGCTTGCGGCGCAGAGTCATGACGGTCACGCGCACGACGTTCGTGAACGGGTCGGTGTTCTCGTCCCAGGCCTTCTCCAGCAGCTGCTCCGCCGAGACGACGGCACCCTCGCTGCGCATCAGCACCTCCAGGACGGCGAACTCCTTGGGAGCGAGCTGGACCTCCTTGCCGTCGCGGAAGACCTCACGGCGGTTGGGGTCGAGCTTGATCCCGGCGCGCTCCAGGACCGGCGGCAGGGGCACGCTGGTGCGCCGGCCGAGGGCCCGCACGCGCGCGATGAGCTCGCTGAACGCGAAGGGCTTGGGCAGATAGTCGTCGGCGCCGATCTCCAGGCCCTCCACACGGTCGCTGACATCGCCGGAGGCCGTGAGCATCAGCACACGCGTGGGCATGCCGAGCTCGACGATCTTGCGGCAGACGTCGTCGCCGTGCACGAGCGGGAGGTCACGGTCGAGGACGACCACGTCGTAGTCGTTGACGCCGATGCGCTCCAGGGCGGCCGCACCGTCGTACACGACGTCGACGGCCATGGCCTCCCGGCGCAGTCCGGTGGCCACCGCATCGGCGAGCAGTTGCTCGTCCTCGACGACGAGTACGCGCACGTCCCTAGTCCTTCCTCATGTCCACCCGCACCGCGCTTCTCGGGCGCATGCGGGCAGGGGTCTTCGACGGTCTGCTGGTGTGTTGCCCTCCATCCTGCCCTTTTCGGCCATAAGTCGGAGGTAAGGCGGGTGAGGGAGAGGTCGGAGGCGGGTGTGGCCGCGGGGAATAGGAGATTTTCTCCTCCGGTTAGGTTTCCACGGAAGGGAGCTTGGGGAGGACGGCTTTACATCCCACGATCACACTCTGCTGGTACCGCACCACCATGCGGTGCGCATCAATCCGCTTTTCCGCAGGGCGGGCGTGGGTGTCCGGCACCGTCGCCGCCCAGCAGAGCGGCGCTGGGCATCCACCGGAGACGTGATCGTCCCTTCCGAACGGCACACCCCCGTGCCATCGACCCACGACCCAGGACGAGGGGGCGCAGCATGGACGCATTCACCGCAGGACTTCTGCAGCGCATAAGGGCGACCGAGTCCGATCTGTCCCGGGCTCAAGACGAGGGCGACGACTTCCTCGTCGAAGTGGAGCAGGGCGAGCTCGACGACCTGCGCCGCCTCGCCGCCGAGCACGGTGTGGAGGTCAGCGCGACGAGCGTCTGATCAGAACGTACGAAGCGGGCCCCGGCGAATCCAGCGCCGGGGCCCGCTTCGTCGTCCTAGGGGCCCGTTCACCCGGTGTTCAGCTCGGCGCGGGCCGTCGTACGCCGGCCCGGGCCGGCCTCAGTCGTGCCAGGCGCCGAAGTCCTCCAGGAGGCGCTGGAGGGGTTCGAAGACGCCGGGGGTCCCCGCGACCGTCAGGTCGCCGGACGGGCGTTCTCCGGGGCGTCCACCGGTCAGGGCGCCCGCCTCCCGGGCGATCAGGTCACCCGCCGCCAGGTCCCAGGCGTGCAGACCGCGCTCGTAGTAGCCGTCGAGGCGACCCGCGGCCAGGTCGCACAGGTCGACCGCGGCCGAGCCGCCGCGCCGGATGTCACGCAGCAGCGGGATCAGCCGCTGGGCCACCTCGGCCTGGTGGGCGCGGACCTCGGCGACGTAGTTGAACCCCGTCGAGACCAGCGCCTGGTCCAGGGGCGGCGCGGGGCGGCAGGCCAGCCGGCGCTCGCCGTCCCAGGCTCCCGTGGCCCAGGCTCCGCCGCCGAGGACGGCGTGGAACGTCTCGCCGCGCATCGGGGCCGTGACGACTCCGACGACGGTCTCGCCGTCCTGCTCGGCGGCGATGGAGACGGCCCAGGTGGGCAGGCCGTACAGGTAGTTGACCGTGCCGTCGAGCGGGTCGATCACCCAGCGGATGCCGCTCGTGCCGTCGCTGGAAGCGCCCTCCTCACCGAGGAAGCCGTCGTCCGGGCGGCGCTCGGCGATCAGGCCGGTGATCAGCTTCTCGGCCGCGATGTCCATCTCCGTGACGACGTCGATGGGGCTGGACTTGGTCGCGGCGACCGCCAGGTCGGCCGGGCGCCCGTCCCGCAGCAGGGCGCCCGCGCGGCGGGCGGCCTCCTGGGCGAGTCCGAGCAGGTCCGTGTGCAGGGGGTCGGTCACGGGGCTCCTCACGCGTAGGTGCTGTCGGCGCCCGCGGCGGCGGGCCGGGGGGCACGGGCCGGGCAGCAGCCGACCGGGCAGAGGTTGTGGCTCGCCCCGAGGGCGCCCAGGGCGCAGGGGGTGACCTCCTGCCCGCGCTCGGCGGCGGCCCGCTCCACGACCAGCTCGCGGATCGCGGCGGCGAACCTCGGGTCGGCTCCGACGGTGGCCGAGCGGCGCATCGGCAGCCCCAGCTCCTCGGCCTTGGCCTTGGCCTCCGTGTCGAGGTCGTACAGGACCTCCATGTGGTCGGAGACGAACCCGATGGGCGCGATCACGACGGCCGGGACACCGGCCGCGTGCCGCTCCTCGAGGTGGTCGCAGATGTCGGGCTCCAGCCACGGGATGTGCGGGGCGCCGGAGCGGGACTGGTAGACGAGCTGCCAGGGGTGGTCGACGCCGGTGCGCTCGCGGACGGCGTCCGCGATCAGCTTCGCCACGTCCAGGTGCTGTCCGACGTAGGCGCCGCCGTCGCCGTGGTCCTCGACGGGTCCGGAGGTGTCGGCGGAGGCCGTCGGGATCGAGTGGGTCGAGAAGGCGAGGTGCGCCCCGTCCCGGACGTCCTCGTCGAGCTCGGCGAGGGACCGGAGCACCCCGTCGATCATGGGCTCCAGGAACCCCGGGTGGTTGAAGTAGTGCCGCAGCTTGTCGATCTTCGGCGGCTCCAGGCCCTCGGCCTCCAGGGCGGCGAGCGAGTCGGCGAGGTTCTCGCGGTACTGGCGGCAGCCCGAGTAGGAGGCGTAGGCGCTGGTGGCGAGGACCAGAACGCGGCGGCGGCCGTCGCGGACCATCTCGCGCAGCGTGTCCGTCAGGTACGGCGCCCAGTTGCGGTTGCCCCAGTACACCGGCAGGTCGAGGCCGTGGTCGGCGAAGTCCTTGCGCAGGGCGTCCAGCAGGGCGCGGTTCTGGTCGTTGATGGGGCTGACCCCGCCGAACAGGAAGTAGTGCTGCCCGACTTCCTTGAGGCGTTCCTTGGGGATGCCACGCCCGCGCGTCACGTTCTCCAGGAACGGGACCACGTCGTCCGGGCCTTCCGGGCCGCCGAAGGAGAGCAGCAGCAGGGCGTCGTAGGGGGTGACATCGCGCGCGTCTGGCATGGGTCGATCCTGCCACCCTGCACTGACACCCGGGAAACGGCGGGATGACTCCTGTGCGGCGGCCGGGGCCGGGGCGGATCGGGGCTGGTCCGAACGGGTACCCCCGGGGCGTCCCGGAACGTAAGCTGTGTCGACTGCGTTCGCAGCTTACTGAGCCCTTCGGAGACCCCGTTGCCCAGCCCTTACCGCGCCCTGTTCGCAGCTCCAGGCTCCAAGGGTTTCTCCGCCGCGGGCTTCCTCGGCCGGATGCCGCTGTCGATGATGGGCATCGGCGTGGTGACGATGGTCTCCCAGCTCACCGGGCGGTACGGCCTGGCCGGTGCGCTGTCTGCGACCATCGCGCTGGCCGCCGCGACGGCCGGACCGCAGGTCTCGCGGCTGGTCGACCAGTACGGGCAGCGGCGGGTGCTGCGCCCGGCGACGCTGCTCTCGCTGACCGCCGCGGCCGTGCTGCTGTTCGCGGCGCACTACGGGTGGCCGGACTGGGTGCTGTTCGTGGCGTGTGCGGGCATCGGCTGCGTACCGAGCGTCGGCGCGATGATCCGGGCCCGCTGGGCGGCCCTGTACCGGGGCACGCCGCAGTTGCACACCGCGTACTCCTTCGAGTCCGTGGTGGACGAGGTGTGCTTCGTCTTCGGGCCGATCATCTCCATCGGCCTGTCCACGGCATGGTTCCCGGAGGCCGGTCCGCTCCTCGCCGCCTGCTTCCTGGCCGCCGGCGTGTTCTGGCTGACCTCGCAGCGCGCCACCGAGCCCGAGCCGCACCCGCGCGAGCGGCACGGCGGCGGCGGTTCGGCGATCCGCGCGCGAGGCCTTCAGGTCCTGGTGGCCACCTTCGTGGCGACCGGGGCGATCTTCGGGGCGGTCGACGTGGTCACCGTGGCCTTCGCCGACGAGGAAGGGCACAAGGCGGCCGCAAGCATCGTCCTCGCGCTGTACGCGGCGGGTTCCTGCGTGGCGGGCATGATCTTCGGGCTCCTGCACTTCGCCGGGGCGCCGGAACGTCGGTGGTTGCTGGGCGTGTGCGCCATGGCCGTGAGTATGATCCCCCTCCTACTGGTCGGAAACTTGCCGTTTCTGGCCGTGGCGCTGTTCGTTGCGGGACTGTCCATCGCTCCGACGATGATCACGACGATGTCCCTCATCGAAGAGCACGTACCACGTGCGCAGCTCACCGAGGGCATGACCTGGGTGAGCACCGGGCTCGCGGTGGGGGTCGCGCTCGGCTCCTCCGCGGCCGGCTGGGTGATCGACGCGGCCGGGGCGCGCGCCGGGTACGGGGTTCCGGCGGTGGCCGGGGCCGTCGCGGTCGCGGTGGGTTTCCTGGGATTCCGCCGGCTCAAGCGGCCGGCTCCGGGTCGGGGAGGCTCCGTTGAGCAGCACAGCGAACGGAAAGAACGGCACGTGGCGTAACTGGGGCGGCAACGTCTCCGCGCGTCCCGCGCGGCAGGTCACCCCGGCCTCCGTCGACGAGCTGGCCGCGGCCGTGCGGCAGGCCGCCGAGGACGGCCTCAGGGTGAAGGCCGTCGGCGCCGGGCACTCCTTCACGTCCATAGCGGCGACGGACGGTGTATTGATCCGCCCTCAACTGTTGACCGGCATACGCGACATTGATCGCGACGGCATGACGGTCACGGTGGAGGCCGGCACCCCGCTCAAGAGGCTCAACATGGCCCTCGCGCGTGAGGGCCTGTCGCTCACGAACATGGGCGACATCATGGAACAGACCGTCTCCGGGGCCACCAGCACGGGCACGCACGGGACGGGCCGCGACTCCGGCTCGATCGCCGCCCAGATCCGGGGCCTGGAACTGGTCACTGCCGACGGCTCGGTGCTCAGCTGCTCCGAGAAGGAGAACCCGGAGGTCTTCGCGGCCGCCCGCCTCGGCCTCGGCGCGCTGGGCATCGTCACCGCGATCACGTTCGCCGTCGAGCCGGTCTTCCTGCTCACGGCCCGCGAGGAACCGATGCCGTTCGACAGGGTCCTCGCCGACTTCGAGGAACTCTGGGCCGAGAACGAGCACTTCGAGTTCTACTGGTTCCCGCACACCGGCAGCACCAACACCAAGCGCAACAACCGCAGCGCGGGCCCGGAGAAGCCCGTGCCGCAGCTCAAGAGCTGGTTCGAGGACGAGTTCCTCTCCAACGGCGTGTTCCAGGTGGCCAACTGGGTCGGCCGCGCGGCGCCCGCCACGATCCCCGCGATCGCGCAGATCTCCAGCAAGGCCCTGTCGGCGCGGAGCTACACCGACATCCCTTACAAGGTCTTCACGTCTCCGCGCCGGGTGCGCTTCGTGGAGATGGAGTACGCCGTTCCGCGCTCGGCCGTCGTCGACGCGCTGCGCGAACTGAAGGCCATGGTCGACCGCTCCGGCCTGCGGGTCAGTTTCCCCGTCGAGGTGCGCACCGCTCCCGCCGACGACATCACGCTGTCCACCGCCTCCGGCCGCGACACCGCGTACATCGCCGTCCACATGTTCCAGGGCACGCCTTACCAGCGGTACTTCACCGCGGCCGAGCGCATCTTCACCGCCCACGAGGGCCGTCCGCACTGGGGCAAGGTCCACACCAGGGACGCCGAGTACTTCTCCCGGGTGTATCCGCGCTTCGGCGAGTTCACGGCGCTGCGGGACCGTCTCGACCCTGATCGGCGGTTCCGGAACGACTACTTGCGGCGGGTTCTGGGGGCGTAGGCGACGCGCTGGGGGTTGTGTCCCCGGGGTCCACACTCCGCGGTGCGGCCCGAAGCACCGGAGCCCGGCCCGGTATTGGCGCCAAGGGGACCCCGACCGAAACCGATAGTTCCGTTTCTGCTGATTACGTGAACATCCCCACGTTCAAGATCACGAATTGGGGGCATGGGGCGACCAAGTCCCCCCTCTTGCCAGAAGTTGGGCGGCGTGCCAATCCACGCACGTGGCCCAAATGGAGTACTGTGGCGAGCCCTGGGTCCGGTCTCCCATCAGGGTGTACGGGGCCTTTAAGGACCGCCGGGAGGGGGCTAGTTGCACAGGGTGACAGAGTTCGTCACTTAGCGTTGCGAATAGGTAACCGTGCCATAACGGCGATCCAGGGCCCGCGCCCGACACGCCGGGCAACTCGGCAAGGTTGTGGCAGGCTGCACCCGGGCAGGCCACACTCGACTAGCGGAAGCAGCGACGCACGTGACGTCGGCAGGCACCACCCGGGAGGTCCCCATGCCCGAACTGCGTGTCGTGGCCGTCTCGAATGACGGCACACGGCTGGTGCTGAAGGCTGCGGACAGCACGGAGTACACGCTTCCGATCGACGAGCGGCTCCGCGCCGCCGTGCGCGGCGACCGTCCCCGCCTCGGCCAGATCGAGATCGAGGTGGAGAGCCACCTCCGCCCCCGCGACATCCAGGCGCGTATACGAGCCGGCGCGACCGCGGAAGAGGTCGCGCAAATGGCAGGCATCCCCGTCGACCGGGTGCGCCGCTTCGAGGGCCCCGTGCTCGCCGAGCGTGCGTTCATGGCCGAGCGGGCCCGCAAGACCCCGGTCCGCCGCCCCGGCGAGAACTCCGGTCCGCCGCTGGGCGAGGCCGTGCAGGAGCGGCTGCTCGTGCGCGGTGTCGACAAGGACACCGTCCAGTGGGACTCGTGGCGTCGCGACGACGGCACCTGGGAGGTCCTGCTGGTCTACCGCGTCGCGAGCGAGCCGCACTCGGCGAGCTGGACCTATGACCCGCCCCGGCGGCTCGTCCAGGCCGTCGACGACGAGGCGCGCATGCTCATCGGCGAGACCGACGACTTGGCCGCGCCCGAGCCCAGCTTCCCGTTCGTCCCGCGGATCGCCCGGCTGCCGCGCGACCGGCCGCTGGACCGGCCCGTCGACCGTGAGCGGCCCGCCCTGCCCGCGCAGGCGTCCGAACCGCTCGAGGAGAGCACGGCGGCCACCGGCGAGCGGGACTCGCTGACCAGCCTGCTGGAGGCGGTGCCGAGCTTCCGTGGCGATCTGGTGGTGCCGGAGCGCCCGGCGCCGGAGCCCGAGGAGGAAGAACCCCTCGTCATCGAGCCCGAGGAGGAGGAGCCTCCGGCCCCCGCCGCCTCGGCCGGTTCCGCCTACGCGGACGTCCTCATGCCGCGCTCCGTCGGCAGCCACCGCGACCGGCTCATCGGTTCCACCGACCGCCAGGCCGAGGCCGACGGCGTCCGCCCGGGTCGCAGAGCCGCCGTCCCGAGCTGGGACGAGATCGTGTTCGGGACGCGGCGCAAGAAGCAGGAGTAGTCGGCACACGCGGCGTTGACACCGACCCTACGGCCCTGAGGGCCGCGCCTTCCGGGCGCGGCCCTCTGTGCACGCCCGGCTACTGGGGATCCGGCCCCACCGCGACCGGCCGGTCCGGGTCCGAGGACCACTCCGACCAGGAACCCACGTACAGCTCCGCCGGAATGCCCGCGACCGCCAGCGCCAGTACCTCATGGGCCGCGGACACCCCCGACCCGCAGTACACGCCGACCCGCGAACCCTCGGACACCCCCAGCCCCTTGAAACGCTCCCGCAGCTCCTGAGCAGGGAGATAACGCCCGTCCGCCCCCACGTTCTCGGTGGTGGGCGCCGACACCGCGCCCGGAATGTGCCCGGCCACCGGATCGATCGGCTCCACCTCGCCCCGGTACCGCTCCCCCGCCCGCGCGTCCAGCAGCACCCCGGACCGCGCCAACTCCGCGGCGGCGTCGGCGTCAAGCAGCCCCGCCCCGGGCTCGGGCACGAAGTCACCCTCCGCCGGCGTGGGCACGGACTTCTCCAACGGGCCCTCCCAGGCCGGCAACCCGCCGTCGAGGACCCGCACGTCCGGGTGACCCGTCCAGCGCAGCATCCACCAGGCCCGGGCGGCCGCCCAGCCCTGGCCGCCGTCGTAGACGACCACCGGCGTTGCGGACGACACGCCCGCCCGGCGCATCGCGGCGCCGAAGTGCGCGAGGCCGGGCAGTGGATGCCGACCGCCCTCGCCCGGTGCGGAGGCCAACTCCCGGTCCAGGTCGACGAAGACGGCCCCGGGCAGGTGCCCGGTCTCGTAGTCGGCCCGGCCGTCGTACGGCGGCTCACCCGCCGCCCTGGCCGCGGTGAGCTGCCAGCGGACGTCGAGCAGGACCGGCGGGGTGGCGCCCGTCAGATCGTTCGCGAGGTCGGATGCGGAGATGATGGCGTTCATGGCCCCATCCTCGCGCACGGGGGTGGCCGAGCCGTCCGTGTCCGGCTACTCTGCTCGGCCGGACCGGGACGATCACGTGGCGTACGGGACCGAGCACATGCTGTACAGCTGAACGACACGTGCCGATAAGCGCGCCGCAGGGGACAGCGCCCCGCACATCGGGCATTCTCCCGGACACCGGTCGCCCCACAGGGCGGGCCCCACGAGGGCTGCGGAGAGCACGGCCACCGCGAGGCCGAGAAGAGAGTGACAATGACCGACGCACGGGAGTCCGCCGGACCGAACGACGAAGCGCCCCCTCGGCACACGCCCGGCACGCCCTGCTGGGTGAGCCTGATGGTGCACGGGCTGGCCGCGACCGAGGAGTTCTACGGGGCGCTGTTCGGCTGGGAGTTCCGGCCCGGCCCCCAGCAACTCGGCCCCTATGTGCGTGCGCTGCTCGACGGGCGCGAGGTCGCGGGCCTCGGCCAGCTGCCGCCCGACCGTCAGCTGCCCATCGCGTGGACGCCCTACTTCGCCTCCCGGAACGCGGACTTGACCGCTGAGACGGTGCGCAGCCGCGGCGGCACGATCGGCGTCGGCCCGCTCGACGCCTCAGACGCGGGCCGTCTCGCGATCGGCTCCGACCCCTCGGGCGCGGTCTTCGGCATCTGGCAGGCCGCCGCGCATCTCGGCACGGCCGTCTCGGGCGTCCCCGGCACGCCCGCCTGGAACGAGCTGCTGACCTTCGAGTCGGCGAGCGTCGCCAAGTTCTACCAGACGGTGTTCGGCTACGAGGAGGAGCCAGTGGTCTCCGCCGACTTCGACTACGTGACCCTGCTCAGCGAGGGCGAGCCGGTCGCCGGCATCCACGGCCTGGGGCAGGCCCTGCCGCGTGACCGAGGTCCGCACTGGGTGACGTATTTCCAGGCAGCCGACCTCGACGACACGCTGGACCATCTCGTCCACCTGGGCGGGCACGTCCTCAGGCCGGCCCATGACACCGCGCACGGCCGGGTGGCGACCGTGACGGATCCGGAGGGGGCGCGGTTCGCTCTGCTGCAGCGGGAACGCTGAGGTGCTGCCGGGTGTCAGGCGGAGGTCACCGGCAGCACGTCCGGCGATAGGGCATCCATGTGAACTGCGACCTCCTGTTTGCTTGCGGAGATCGCATCCACCCGTAACTCAGCCTGGGGCTTGAGCACTCGGCAAGCCCGAGGCAGAGGACGATAAGTACTGCAGTTCTCGCATAGGGGACGGGCACCTAGTGAGTGCCATTAAGTAGCCTTGCTCTGGCTTAAACGGCTTTGTGATGAGGCAATTAGCTCATGCATGCGCCAGGCAGCAGGAGGCTAGCAATCCCTCTGCTGGCCAACTCGACAGTCTGAACCACTCCGGCCTCCCCCAGGCGGCGGACGCTGATCCGCTTGAGGGCCCGGGGCAGGGTGTCCAATAGCCAGGGGGCGGGATGAGGAAAGCATCAACAACAACCGCAGGGGTGCCACTCGATGACGACCGGCTCCGCCTGCAGTACATCCCCTGGGAGGCGCTCGACGGGACGACCTTGGACGGTCTCAGCGAAGCGCAGCATTTCTTCTACGACAGCCCGGAGCGCTCCGAACGGATCCCGGTGCCCGCGCCACGACAGCAACCGGTGCCGCAAGCACACGGCGGCAACACCCGGAGCGATCTGCCCCGCGGCATCTACGTCTTCGAGTCACGAGCCAACCGGATACTCGTCGGGTTCGCGTTGAGTAAGGGGGCAGCCGCCCGCGCTCCCCAGCTGAAGCGCCTCCGTGACATCGACGACGGTCACCTGCTGCACCGGGCCCTCCTCCAGTACAGGGACTGGTGTACCGCTGTCCCCGAAGAGGTCACACCCGCTTTCGTCCGGGGCGATCTCGTCCGTCTCGCGGGCGGGCGCGAGACCTTCACCGTGGTCAAGGTGACGCCGACGCGGGACGGAGGCGTCCAATACAGGTTGCAGGACGCATCCGGCGGACGCTCACGTATGGCCTTCGAAGAGGATCTTGAAGCGCTTCCGCCCAGTTCGGATGACCCGGAGGATTGGATCCTCCGTCCGCCTGCCCCCGCCGACCGGACCGCGCTCGCCCTCACCCTCGCCAAGCTGAGTACGCCCCTCACCGATGTCGTGTACTCGTATCAGTCGAGCCGCACGGTGTTCAGGCCCTACCAATTCCGGCCCGTGCTCAAGCTGATGAGTTCAGACCGCCAGCGCTTGCTGATCGCGGACGAAGTCGGTCTCGGCAAGACCATTGAAGCCGGCTTGATCTGGAACGAACTGGAGCAGCGCACCCACCTGCGGCGGACTCCGGGACGTCGCGGTGGCACGCATTTCCGAGGGCTCGTCGTGTGTCCCGCCGCACTCGTCACCAAGTGGCAGAACGAGATGCGCGACCGCTTCGACCGAGACCTGCGAGTCCTCGACAAAGACGGCATGGCGAAGCTGGTGGAGCTGTTCCGCAGCGGGGACACCAGCGAGCCGTTCGCCGGAGTGGTTTCCCTGGAACGGCTCCGGCGGGCCGGGCAGCTCGATGAACTCGCCGACCTCCAGCCCCGGTTCGACCTCGTGATCGTGGACGAGGCGCACTACCTGCGCAACGCGAGCAGCCGGAGCCACGCCGCGGCGGCCCTGCTCGCAGACTGGGCCGACGCGTTGATCTTCCTCTCCGCCACCCCACTCAACCTGGGCAACCAGGATCTCTACAACCTCGTTCACCTTCTCGACGAGGCGTCCTTCCCGGAACCCAAGGTCTTCGAGAACCAGCTCGAGCCCAACCGCCACCTGAACGCGGTGGCCGTCGGTATCGCCGAGGGCGGCGCGGATACCACGGACGGCGCTCGAGCCCTGCACTCCCGGCTCATGCGAGTCCAGACCTCAACGTACGGGAAGATCACCGCCCGACGACCGGAGTTCCGGCGTCTCCGGGAACTCTTGGGCACTGGTGAGCCGCTGTCCCCCCGACAACGCGCCGAGGCGCGGCGGTGTATCGCCGAACTCAACGCCCTCGCGGGTGTCGTCAACCGGACGCGCAAGGCCGACACCCCGGACCGCAAGGCTCTGCGTGAGGCCGAGGACGTCGCGGTCCGCTGGACCTCGCAGGAGCGTGCGTTCTACGACGGCCTCCATGCCTGGTGCCTTGAGCGCGCCGCTCGCAGCGGAACGGCGGCAGGCTTCGCCGCGCAGATGTGGCTGCGGCAGGCGGCCAGCTGTATCCCGGCCATGCAGCAGCGGCTGCGGGAGCGTTTCTCGCCCCGGCCGGCTGAGGAGGAGGCCTCCGAGGAACTCCTCTACGGCTCAGAGGTCGTGGACGATTCCGAGGATCCCCCGAACGGCAGCCCTACGAGATCGGCCGCCTTGCCCGAGAGTCTCGCCCGCGAGCTGGTGGAGCAGGCCGACGATCTCTCGACGCTGCGCCCACTGCTGCGGGAACTCCCCGTGGACACCAAGTTCGAGCGGTTCAAGGAAATGCTGCGCGGCGCCCGGACCAAGGGCATGCGGCAAGCGATGGTCTTCTCCTTCTTCACCCGCACTCTGGAGTACCTCGAGGAGAGGCTGACACCCGAGTTCAAGGTACGGGTCATGCACGGCAAGACCCCACCGGCCGAGCGGGAACGCATCATGAAGGACTTCCGTGCCGGCGCGTTCGATCTACTGCTGGTGAGTGAGGTGGGCAGCGAGGGTCTGGACTTCGAGTTCTGCAACGTCCTGGTCAACTACGACCTGCCCTGGAACCCGATGCGGGTCGAGCAGCGTATCGGGCGGCTCGACAGGTTCGGGCAGCAGCACGATAAGATCTTCATCTTCAACATGCAGGTCCCCGGCACCATCGAGACCGACATCTTCCAGCGCCTCTACGCACGCATCGGGGTCTTCCAGGACTCCATCGGAGAACTCGAACCGATCCTGCGCGGGCGCCTCAAGGAATTGCACCGCATCGTCCTGGACCCTCACCTCTCCCCGGAGCAGCGGCGCCGACAGGTCGACCGGATCGCGGTCGCGCGGGTGGATCGCGAGAAGGACCTGGAGAGCCTGAACGAGGCCCAGGCCCTTCTCACCGGCCTGGACGGCCTGCTCATCGAGGGATTCGACGAAACCAGTCCGGGCAGGGGGCGCTATCTGGGCCCCCAGGAGATCCGCGGACTCGTCGAGTGCTTCCTCACCGACAGCGGGTACGGACTGCTGCGTGACGTCCCCCACGAGGACGACCTGGTAGACGTCGCAGGCAGCAGCGACCTGCTCAAAGCGATGTACGAGGCGATGGACACGGGCGCCTTCCCTCACCCTCGCGGGGATCTGCTGGGCAGGCTCAGGAGCGGCTCGCCGACGCGCTTCTGCCTGACCGCGAGCGCCTCGTCGGCTAGCGGGGCTCCGTTGCTCAGTGTCCGCCATCCGCTGGTGCGCACCGCCCAGTGGTGGTACGAGCAGCACCCGGAGCCGCTCCTGCGCTACGGGCGGGCACGGCTGCCCGGCCTGCCGCCCGGCTCCCACTATCTGGTCGAGGTCCGGCTGGCACATACGGACGGCACCCGCTCTCGCCGCGAGCTGTGGACCACCGCAGTCGACATGCGGACTATGCAGGAGGTACCCGAGGTCGGGACGGCACTGCTCACCTCTCTCGCCCGCGGTGAACTCGCCAGTGCCGACGAGCCGTTGCCCGCCGGCGCCGGCATGTTGCTCACCGAGGCCCTGGAGGAGGTGCAGGCCCTCGCGGCCGTACAGGAGCGCACGACCAAGCGGCTCTATGAGGCCGAGAACACGCGGCTGGCCGAAGGCCGTCGAGCCACGGTGAGCGACACCTTCCACGTGAAGATCTCACGGTCCCGTCGTCTCGCCCACGAGGTGAGCCACCCGTCCATCCGGCGCCTCTACGAGAGCCGGGCGACGCACCTGGAGACCCGGCGGGACGCCCTCCTGGCGCAGATGGAGCGGGACGCGCGCTTCAGTCTGTCCACCGAGACCGTCGCCCTCGTCCTCGTCGGGGGCGACTGACCGGCTGGTCGACGGTGATCGAACGGATGTCCGGCGGTGACCCAGGGCTGCTCCGGGCCACCGCCGTGCACCTCACTGCCACGGATGGGAATACACGTCGGTGAATGACGCCCGCTGGTGTACCAGGGTGCCCTTTCGTACCGGCGTCAGACGGATGGCCTCCTGCTCGCCCTTCCGGAGCACGGGCCACCGCTCCACCCTGAAAATCATGGGCCGGGCCGTCGAATCATGTACCACCATTTCGCCGTTGAGCCGCAGGGCGAGCGAGAAGGCTGTTCGCGGGTGAAGTTCGACGCGTAGATACGGCAGTGCAGTACCGTCCACCGAGAAGTCCATCGGTTCCCCGTCCACGGCCTTCGCCCGGAGCCGGCCTTTGGTGACCTGCTGGACATCCGGTGTCCCCCGCCAGCGGTGGGCCAGTTCCTCACCGCGCACCACCCGATGCGGCTCGTAGAGAGGCTGGAAGGCCGGATAGAGCAGTTCGCTGCGCTGGCCTCCGTTCAGGTCGTCCCATTCCAGCACCAGGTCGAAGCCAGGCCGAGGGAGGTTCAGGCGATGATAGTTGTGCACCACCAGGCCGGTCACGACCGACTGTTCCGGTGATTCCAGGGACCTGTCGAACTCCACCTGGGCGTGGGAGAAGTTCTCCTCGAAAAGCCGGCGTACCAGCGGCACCTGGGACATGCCGCCAGCGAGCAGCACATGCTGCACATCAGTCGCCAGCTCCCGCAACTGCATACGCTTCAGACGCCCGATGTCAGGTGTAGTGCGCCGACGCAACCGGGCCTCACACAGGGCGGCCCTGACGTACTCCAGGGCTTCCAGCATCTGTGGCCGGAACGCCTCCTCCAGCCGCCCGCGCGTGTAGGTCAGCAGAGGCAGATTAGTGTATCCGCCGCCGACCGGGACCGCCTGTTCGTCGTACCGTGTGTCGGAGAGCAGCACCTTGAGCCGTCGAGCTGCCGCAAGGATCAGCGCCCTGACGGTGGCGGGGTCCGGCAGTCGGTCCACCGATATGCCCTTGGCCTCCAAGTCCTGTTCCAGATCCCGGGCGATCCGGAGGTCCAGATCATCACCGGCCCTGGCCACACCCCGCGCCGAGAGCACGGTGAGTTCGGGGGCGCCGTCCTGGAGCGACTCGGTGACCTCGACCACGGCGATATCGAGGGTGCCCCCACCGAAGTCGAAGACCAGTGTGGTCCCGTCTGGCCGTTCCTCGCCGAGTTCCCAGTAGAGCCCCTCCGACCAGGCGAGTCCGGCGGCCACAGGCTCGTCGACGACGTCCCCGACGGCCAAGGGGATTCCCGCCGCCCGGGCCAGAGTGGCGATCCGCCTGCGTCGCGGTCCGTCCCAGATGGCAGGGCAGGCCAGACGGAAGTGGGCGTCCTCGGTGTCTGCTCCGGCGGCCCGGGCGCGCAGCAGCACGTGACTCAGCAGCCGCTCGATCATGGCGTCCGCCGAGTGCCGGATCGTGCCCGCCCCTTCCCGGCCCGGTAACTGATTCGGCGTCAGATCGAGAGTAATGCACTGTTTCACCGACCGCAGCGCCGAGGCCCCTGCCGCCGCCTCGGCGCCTTCGCCGAACAGAAGCTCACCGGAGGCAGAGACGGCGATCACACTCGGCATCCAGGATGTACCGTGACCGATCGGCACGATTTCCGGGGAGCCGCCGGGAAGCCGCTGGCTCACCAAGGTGGTCGCGGTACCGAAGTCGATGCCGATCAAGGGCTTGTCGTGCTGCACCGATGTCCTCCATGGACACTGGCTGCCGGGATCCTCGGTCCCGGCAGCGGAAATCAACTGTCTCGCCTACTGCTCGACCCCGCGGACGATGGCCTGTTCCAGCACGATGGGCTCGGGCTCACGCGGGCCCTGCCATACGAAGCCGGGCCGCTCCACCACCACCCGTGCCGCCGGTCCGCCGGGGGCCCGGTGAATCACCGGGTCGTAGTCCGTCTCTTCTCCGAGTGCCCCGATGTCCAGCACCCCGGCTACTGCCGCGCGTGCCAGTGTCCTGCGGTACAGAGCGTTCGCCGGCCCTGTCTCCTCCCCCTCGTGGACCGCCTGGTCCGCGACTTCGGCGAGGACCGTGGCGAGCACGCGCAGCGTGTCGATCCTGGCCTGCCGCAACTGCGCCTGCGACGCCCCGCGTGTGGTCTGCCGGGACTGTCGCAGCTCGTCGTCCCGCCGCCGGAGCTGACGTGTCATCGCTTCGGCCCGCTGGGCCGCCTCTTCCAGGTCCCGCTGGGCCGATTCCCACTTGCTCTCGGCGGCGTTGGCACGCGTCTCGGCCTCGGCGCGGTGCTTCTCCTCGTCCGCGATGCGGAGTCGCAACCGGTTCGCCGCCGCTTCCGCGTCGGCCAATGCGCCCGTCGTGGCCCGGCGCTGCCGCTCGAACTCGGTCCGGGCCGCTTCGGTGGTACCGCGTTCCTCCTCCAGCAAGCGCTTCAGTGCCTCGATCTCGGCCTGCGGGTCCCGCTCGGGCTCATGCGCCGCCTTCGGTGTCTCGTCCGGGGCGTCCGCCTGGAGAGGCTCGTCGGTCGCGATCGCGGCCTCTGCGGGCTCGACGTTGCCGGCGTCGCCTCCACCCTCGATATCCGTGGACTCGCTTTCCTCCACAGACACCGCGGGCACTTCGGGTACGACTTCGCTCTCCCGAGCTTCCTTCGTCCTCACGCCGTCACCGGTAACGTCCGCCTCCGCACCTTCGGTGGCTTCGGCCACCGCGGCGGCCTGGGCTGCTCTGGCTGCTTCTCGAAGCTCAGCAGGAATGTCCGGATGGTCGGCTACGTGCTGGGCCCACTCCCGCACGGGTCCGTTCTGTTGCCCTGATGCACGGGGATCTGCCAGCAGCATGCGGGCCCGGAAAGCCATCTCCTCCGCGAAGTCCAGCCATGGAAGGTCGTCCTCCTTGGGCCGCTTCCTCAGTACCGTCTTCAGGAGGCCTTCGGCCCTGGTCGCGAGAGGGGGCAACCGCTCATCTTGGTTCTGTGGGTCCTCGAACCCGGAGCTGACGAACAACGCCTGCTCGAAGCACTCCATCGCCGTGCGCAGGGCGTTCCACGCGTGCTCTCCACTGAGAGCCTTGACCGCCTTGTCCGCCGCGAAACTGAACGCGGGCATCGCGACGAGGGGGACGAGCAGCGGCAGGAGTTCGAGGGAAGACGGGATCTCCGCCGCTTTGATCGCGGACGGGCTGGGTTCGCTGCCGGGGAGCACGATGCGGCTCCGGGCGCGTGACATGTCGATGATGTGGTCGACGGCGATCAGACGGATTTCCTCAGGGACGCGCTCTGGATTGAACTTGCCCCACTGGCGCGGCCACTCGGTCACGGGCACGCCGCGCGCGTGTGCCGCGAGGAGTTCGTACGGTGACAGCGCGTCGAGCCCGGCGAACACAGCGGCGTGCAACGACTGCTTGGTGTGCTTCGTCTTGCGGGAGTTGCTCACCAACGCTGCGAGCGCCTCAGTTGCTGGCAAGTTCCTTCCAGAGTTCGACGCCCCACTTCCGGCTCCATCCCACCGCAAGCCATTTGGTCCGTCTTTCCTGACATTCGGTACAGCCAAGAGCAACCGACGCGTGTGGCCCCACTGGCCATCGGCGATCTCTCGCGTGTCGATACCCAGCCCTTCGACTTGCTTCCGCAGTGCGGTCATAGTGGTCCGCTCACCCGTTTCACGGAGCAGTTCCACCAGCACCTTCACAGGGTTAACCTCGAACTCGCTTTGTAGTGCATCAAGGTCGGTGGCAGCCTTGTGCCGGATGGTGCCCGGGACGAGCGTTCTCACAGACTCCGGTACGGGTAGGGACAAGTGCTCTCTCTCGCCCCCCTCCCACTCAACGACGACCTCCTTCTCATCCAGAGCACGAACGGTACCTACCCGGCGTACGACACTGCCGTCGCATTGCTCAACCAAAGATCCGATTTCCACAGCGCGAAACCTTATCGGCCCTTGCGGCGGCTCCGGCGGTCCGGAGCCTGATAGTCCTCTAAGTACCCGCCTGCTGCGCAAACGCCACTACCACGCCGGCTACGGCGAGTTCCGCGACGAGCGTCCCGACGGCCGCCCGCCAGGCGTGCACCTGAGCGCGGCGTGGTCCGATCTCGTCGTGGTGGTACTTGCAGCCCTCGCTGAGCCGGTTCAGAGGGCGTCGACGCGATGGGCCAGGGCTGGGCCCGGCGTAGTGGCGCAGACAGAGCAGCTTCGCGCGCATGCTGATCGTGCCGAGCCCGGCTTCCTCAGCGGTGAGGGTCGCGTCGACGGCCGCTTCCAAGGCGATCCGGAGTGCGTAGGCCGCCCACGGGCACGGCCTGCCGGGGTCAGAAGGCCGCCGCCGTCCAGGCCTTCGGCGAGGAGGGCGTCGGCGGTCGCGAGGAGGGCGGTGATGATGTCGGCGCCGGTGCGGGTGGCGGGCATCAGGCGTTCACCTCCGGGGTGCGGACCCGGGCGGCGAGGGCCTCGACCCTCCTGACGAAGGCGATCGGGTCGTGCGGGAGGAAACCGTCGGGGTGGGCGCCCTGCTGGCACTGGTGGATGAGGGTCGTGCTCTCGTTGCCGTAGATGGTGCGCAGACGGCTCCGGACCTCTTCGTCGGGGTGGACGAGGCCGTCATCGCAGAGGGCGAACGACGCGAGCGGGATGAGCCGTTCGGTAGCGGCTATGGCGGACTGGAGGTGTTCGGCAGACTGCCCGGTGCGGTTGCGCCGGAGCCAGGCCGCCTCGACGATCGCCGTGCTCAGGGCCTCGCGGCACAGGGACGGCAGGACGTGACGGAGGGCCGTCTCAAGGCAGTTGGACCAAGGTCGGCTGACCTGGCGCCGCACATGCCGCCGCGCTCGTGGGGGACGCGGCGGACCCAGGGCGGGTCGGCCGGGCAGAGCCCCTGACCGCCCGACCCGCCCTTCCCCTCCGCCTTCTGCCCACCATCCATACCGGTACCCGAGGTTCCTGGCGGGTCACGCTCTCGGCGGGTGGAGCGCTGGCCGAGTAGCGGCGGGGACGGAACCGTGGCCGAGTTCGACATCCGTGTGCGTCCCCAGGCCCTCCGCTGCACCTCGCGCCTCGTGACCTCACCCTCCGTAGCAAAAGGAAATCCCACGATGTCCGTCCCGCAGCAGCAGCCGCACACCTTTCCCCCGAGCACAATTCCCGAGAAACCCCGGGGTCACGCCCGAGGAGTCGGTGTCCGCGTCCGCCTCCGTCTCCCTCTGGTCGCGACTGTCGCGCGGCCCGGTCCTCGCGATCGGGGCCGGCTCGGCGCCGCCGTCGTGGGAGCGTGCTGGGCGGGGGTCTCGCTGGCCGGTGGCAACGGGGCCGGCACACGCGAGGCCGGTACGACCGGTTCGCCCGCCGTGAGAACCGAACAGGACGAAGACGTGGAGGGGCCGTTCAGCACCGACGGGACCCTCACCGTCGCCGGGATCGGTGCGGGTCTGGAGCCCGAGGAGCTGTGCTCCGGGACGGGCGGCTACTCCGACATCGACTTCGGCACCCAGGTCAACGTCACCGACGCCGGAACCCTCGTCGCCGTGGGGAGCCTGGGCTTCGGCGAGAAGACGGAGCTGGGCTGCGAGTTCCCCTTCACGGTCGGCGACATCGCGCCGGGCTCGAACTTCTACACGGTCGAAATCTCCCACCGGGGTGGTCTCACCCAAACCGAGGACGAACTCCGCGCGGGCGGCCTCGCGTTCACTCTCGGCGACTGAACGGTCAAACTACCCAGGGCAACTGCTCATTTTCTTCCCTGAGCATCCCTGCTTCTTTCGAAACTAGGCACTGAATGATGCACCTGGCCCACGTGTCGGCTGATAGTGCACCGTGGAACCGGCGATCACAGTCGAAAGGGAGAACCTCAATGAGCACGTACGCCGCCCCACTCGTCGACGATTCGATCCCGATGAGCGCGTACGAGAGGCAGGTATGGGACGTACTCAACGGGCATTGGCAGCGCCGCGACGACCGCCGTGGTCTGCCGAACTGGGCGAGCAACGCGCTCGGCCGCACCGGTGAGGCCGCGGGAAACGCCGCGAGACGGGTCAAGGACGCCGTGCCGGAGGCGGTCGCGGAACCCATCCGTCGCGCAGGCGATGCAGTCGCCGACACGGCCCTGCGACCGGCGCTCGCGGGCGCGGCGGCGTTGCTCGAGCTGGTCAACGACAAGGCCATGGATCTCAATGACCCGAAGAGCGTTGAGGAACTCGCCCGCAAGCAAGGCCTCGACATCAACAGTTTCACTGAACTACGGCAGCAGGACCTCAAGGTCTGTGACCGGCTGCTGACCCGCAACACCCTCAAGTGGCGGACCACCGGCGCGTTCGAAGGTGGCGCCATGGGCCTGCTGGCTACGGTCCCCGTCGCCGGTACCCTCACCGCGATGACAGCGGACATCCTCGTCGTCCAGGTCCTGAGCACGTCGATAGCAGTGCGCATCGCGTACTCCTACGGATACGACGCCAAGGACCCCAAGGAGCAGGACTTCATCCAGCGCCTGGTACAGCGGTCCTTCATGGCCCAGGCGGCCAAAGCCAGGCCGTTGCGCGACGTCGCACGGGCGGCGGACGCGGTCAAGGGACGTGTGAACTGGTCACAGAAGCTGCGCAACGACCACCGCCTCCTCGCCGCCCTCGAGAAGGTGATGAAACAGCTGGGCCCGGCCGGCTCCAGGGTGCCCGTCAAGAACGTGGCCAAGGTTGTGCCGTTCGTGGGGGTCCTCATCGGTGCCGGCATGAACTCAGCGATCCTCGGCAGGGTGGCCGCCGACGCCCAGCGGTACTGCCAGACCCGGTTCCTGTGCGACAAGTACGGGCTGCCGCTGCCGGCCGTACTGGCGACCGGCTGGGACGACGACTCCCAGACCGACACCATGTGAGTGACGGCCGCCGGGTCCGCGATGCTGCCTTTCGGGTATCCGCCCACATGAGACGTGCCGGTAGAGGGCTTGCCGAGGAATTCCGAGCTCCTTGGTCGCAGAGGAGGCACGGCGCCGGACGGCTTCGCCTCCCGGACGGGCTCAGGCCGAAGTGATTGGCAGCACGTCCGGTGACAGGGCCGCCGCGCGGGCCGTCGCCGCGGTCATCCGGCGGCGGTGGTGGCGGCGGCACAGGACCTCGTACCCGACCTCGTCGCCGGAGTGGGTGACGTCGCCGACGACCACCTGCGCGCCCTCGACGACCATGGCGCCGCCTATGGTCCGGGCGTTGTGCGTGGCGCGGGCGCCGCACCAGCACAGGGCCTCGACCTGGAGCACCTCGACCCGGTCGGCCAGTTCGACCAGCCGCTGGGAGCCGGGGAACAGCTTGGATCGGAAGTCCGTCGTGATGCCGAAGGCGTAGACGTCCAGGCCCAGGTCGTCGACCACGCGCGCGAGTTGGTCTATCTGCTCCGGCGCGAGGAACTGCGCCTCGTCGGCGATGACGTAGTCCGCGCGGCCGCCCTGCGAGAGGTGGTCGACGAGGTAGGCGTAGAGGTCCTGTCCGTCCTCGACCTCCACCGCGTCCGTGACGAGGCCGAGGCGCGAGGACAGCTTGCCCTCGCCGGCGCGGTCGTCGCGCGAGAAGATCATGCCTGCCAGGCCGCGCGCCGAGCGGTTGTGCTCGATCTGGAGAGCCAGCGTCGACTTCCCGCAGTCCATCGTTCCGGAGAAGAACACCAGCTCGGGCATGGGAAGGTGAGCACCTTTCGGTGAAGCGGGGATGTGGCGGGACGTCAGGAGCGTACTTCGAGCAGGGGGACCAGCTGCTCGGCAGGGGTCATCGAACCGTGGTTGCCGACCATCGCCGACTCGTTGGGCTCCCGCTGGGAAGCGGTGATCAGGACGTCGTCCCGGGCGGCGGCGACCACGTCGCCGATACGGCCGTACACCCGCTCGTCGATCCGCGGGCCGAACCAGCCCGCCGCGATGGCCTCGTCGCGTGAGGCGACCCAGAACTGCTCGCCGAGCACCTCGCGCCAGCAGGTCAGGACGTCGTTCGCGGCACCGGGTACCGCGTAGACGTGCCGGGCGCGGCCCTCGCCGCCGAGCAGGGCGACGCCGGCGCTCAGCTCCCAGTCCTCGTCGAAGTCGATGCGGTGCTGCTCGTCGAAGGGCACGTCGATCATGCCGTGGTCGGCGGTGACGTAGAGGGCGCTGCGGGGCGGCAGTTGCTCGGCGAGGCGCTGGACCAGGCGGTCGGCGTACATGAGCTGGCCGCGCCAGGTGTCGGAGTCGACGCCGTAGCGGTGGCCTGCGCCGTCGACTTCGGCGAAGTACGTGTACACCAGGGAGCGGTCCCCCGCGGCCAGTTGCTCGGCCGCCAGGTCGACGCGGTCCTCGCCGGGCAGCCGTCCGAGGAACGTTCCGCCGCTGAGCGCGACCTTGGTCAGCGGGGTGTTCTCGAAGGTCGGGGACGACACCTGCGCGGCGTGCACGCCCGCCTGGTGGGCCAGCTGGAACACCGTCGGGTACGGCTGCCAGGGGCCGGGCGGGGCCCACGGCTGCCAGCGCAGCTGGTTCATCAGCTCGCCGGTGTCCGGGTTGCGCACGGTGTAGCCGGGCAGGCCGTGCGCGCCGGGCGGCAGGCCGGTGCCGACGGAGGCGAGGGAGGTCGCGGTGGTCGCCGGGTAGCCGGCGGTGAGGGGGCGCCCGGTGCCGCCGCGTGAGGTGGCGAGCAGGGACGCCATGAAGGGGGCGTCCTCGGGGTGCGCCTTGAGCTGCTCCCAGCCGAGGCCGTCGATCAGGAACACGCAGTTCCGGTCGGCGGGGGTCAGCTCGGAGATCGCGGCGGTCATTCCCGGCACGCCCATGCCGGCGGCCAGGGTGGGCAGCAGGTCGGCGAGGGAGCCGCTGCCGTACTCGGGGACCGGTGCGGAAGCGACGGTGAGCGGTTCGGGATAGTGGTCCCAGGCCGTCGTGGGCTGTGCCATCAGCGGGTGGCGTCCGCGGTCGCTTCGGAGAGGGCCTGCGCGAAGGCGAGTGCCTGGCGCACGGTCTCCGGTCCGTCCCCGGCCTCGCTGACGCGCAGGCTGAGGTCGTCCGCCGTCGAGTTGCCGGTGTAGCCGTGGTCCGCCTCGCAGTTGGGGTCGCCGCAGGCGGCCGGCTCCAGATCGATGCGGGAGACGGCGCCCCAGCCGATGGTGAGGACGACCTCGCGGGGCAGGGTGCCCGGCTTGTACGACTCCGGGTTGGCGACGACCCGGCTGACCACGATCGACGAGATGCGGCCGATCTTCACGGACTCCGTCGACGTCGTGGCGTACGGCGTCGGGGAGGTGCCGTCGGCGGCCTGCTCGTCGGTGTGGCTGACGATGAAGCGGTTGTCCGTGAGGACGAGCACCGTCACGTGCCGCCGCACCTCGTTCTGGTCGAACGTCGTTTCCTGGTGGACCAGGTACGACCGCATGGGCTCGCCGCCCACGGCGGCCTCCACCGCCTCGGCCACGAGGGCCGGGTAGTAGCCGCTGCGCTCGATCGCCGCCCGCAGCCCCTGGGTCGTCGTACTGGTCTTGGCCATGACGCCCATCCTACGGGGGCCCACTGACTGCGAGGCACAGCTCGCCCCCTGTCAGTACGCGGGGAGGGTCCGGGGGCCGAGGTCGTCGCGGGCGGGGGGTGTCGCAAGGCGGACGGAGGCGCCCAGGACGCTCAGGCCGTGCGAGGCGACGACGACCGGCTCCAGGGTGACCGCGACGACCTCGGGGTGGTCGTCCACCAGCCGGGACACGCGCAGCAGCAGCTCCTCAAGGGCGCGGGTGTCGGCCGGTGCGGAGCCTCGCCAGCCGAACAGCAGAGGAGCGGTGCGGATCGACCGCACCAGGGAGCCGGCCTCCCGGTCGGTGACGGGGATCAGCCGGTGCGCGGTGTCCCCGAGCAGCTGTGAGGCGGCTCCGGCGAGCCCGAAGGAGAGCACGGCTCCGGCCGCGGGATCGATGACGGCGCGTACGACGACGTCCACTCCGCGTGGCGCCATCCGCTGCACCACGGGGCGCAGCTCGTCCGGTGCGCCGAACAGCTCGGTCAACTCGGTGTACGAGCGCCGTAGTTGTTCCTCGTCCGCGAGGTCGAGGCGGACGCCGCCCAGGTCGGCGCGGTGCCGCAGGTGCGGGGCGGTGGCCTTGAGGGCCACGGGATAGCCGAGGGCGCGGGCGGCCTCGGCGGCGGCGTCGGGGGTCGGGGCGGGGAGGGCTCGGTGGACGTGGATGCCGTAGTGGCCGAGCAGGTCGCAGGTCTCTTCCGTGCCGAGTGTGAGTCCCTGCCCGCGTGCGAGCAGCCCGTCGATCAGTGCGGCGGCGCCCCTTTCGTCGATGTCGTCGTACTCGGGCACCTTGCCGGGGTCGGCGGCCTCGCGCCGCCACTGCGCGTAGGTGACGGCCTGGGCGAGGGCGCGGACGGCTCGCTCGGCGGCGGGGTAGGCGGGGATGAGGTGGGCGCCGTCGGGGGCCTCGACGGCGGGCGGTCGTTCTTCGGCCAGCGATGAACGAGGGGCGGTTTGCGGAGGGATGTCCGTCTCTGCCTGCGGTGCCGTGCTCGCCGCCGCCGAGAGGGCCTCGGCCAGGCCGCCGAGCTCCACGTGCACGACCAGGACGGGCTTGGCCGGGAAGGCGGCCGACGCCGACCTCAGGGCCTCGGCGAGGGCCGCGTCCGCGACCGAGACCTCCCCCACCGCCGGTATGGCCGTGACGACGACCGCGTCGCACCGGTCGTCGGCCAGCGCGCGCGAGAGGGCCGCGTGGAAGTCCGCCGCGGACGCCGCCGTGGTCAGGTCCTGCGGGGGGTGCGGCCGCAGGCCCTCGGCGAGGCACGCGTCGTAGGTGAGCAGGCCGAGCGACTCGGAGTTGCCGAGGATCGCCACCCGGGGCCCGGCCGGCAGGGGCTGGCGGGCGAGGAGCAGGCCCGCGTCCACCAGGTCGGTGATGGTGTCGACGCGGATGACGCCGGCCTGCCGCAACAGGGCCGAGACGGTCTCGTGCGGCAGCCGGGTCGCCCGGACGGCGTGCCCCTGGGGAGCGGCCGCGTGCCGCGCGCCCTGGACCACGACCAGCGGTTTCGCCGCGGCCGTCCGGCGGGCGAGGCGGGTGAACTTGCGGGGGTTGCCGATGGACTCCAGGTACATGAGGACGACGTCGGTGTCGGGGTCCTCGTACCAGTACTGGAGTACGTCGTTGCCGGAGACGTCGGCCCGGTTGCCGGAGGAGACGAAGGTGGAGACGCCGGTCACGCCGGTGACGCCGCCGCCGCGGCGGTGCAGCCGGGAGAGCAGGGCGATGCCGATGGCGCCGGACTGGGCGAACAGGCCGATCCGGCCCGGACGGGGCGTCTCGGGGGCGAGGGAGGCGTTGAGCCGTACCCGCGGGGAGGTGTTGATGATGCCGAAGGCGTTCGGCCCGATGATCCGCATGCCGTACGTGCGCGCCTGCCGCACGAGCGCGCGCTGGTTCTCGCGCCCCTCGAGGCCGCTCTCGGCGTACCCGGCGGAGACCACGACGAGCCCCTGCACACCGTGCTCGCCGCACTCGGTGACGACCTCGGGGACATGCTCGGCCGGTACGGCGACGACCGCGACGTCGACCGGGCCGTCGATGTCGCGCACCGAGCGGTGGGCCGGCACACCGTCGAGCTCCTTCTGCCCCTCGGGGAGCGCCTTGTTCACGGCGTACAGGCGGCCGGTGAACCCGGCGTCGCGGATGTTGCCGAGGACGCTGCGGCCCACGCCGCCCGGTGTGCGCCCGGCGCCGATGACGGCGACCGAGCCGGGCGCGAGCAGCCGCTGCACGGACCGGGCCTCGGCGCGGTGTTCGCGCGCGTACTGCACGGCGAGGGAGCGGTCGGTGGGTTCGAGGTCGAACTCCAGACGGACCACGCCGTCCTCGAAGCTGCGCTTCTGGGTGTACCCGGCGTCCGTGAACACCTTGATCATCTTGTTGTTGGCGGGCAGCACCTCGGCGGCGAAGCGGCGGATGCCACGCTCCCGGGCGACGGCGCCGATGTGCTCCAGCAGGGCGGAGGCGACGCCGCGGCCCTGGTGGGCGTCCTGGACCAGGAAGGCGACCTCGGCCTCGTCGGCCGGTGCCGACGCGGGCGTTCCGTCGGCGCCGATCCGGTCGTAGCGTACGGTGGCGATGAACTCGCCGCCGACCGTGGCCGCGAGTCCCACCCGGTCCACAAAGTCGTGGTGCGTGAAGCGGTGGACGTCCTTGGCGGACAGGCGAGGGTACGGCGCGAAGAAGCGGTAGTACTTCGACTCGTCGGAGACCTGCTCGTAGAAGCTGACCAGGCGATCGGCGTCATCAACGGTGATGGGCCGGATGCGCGCGGTACCACCGTCGCGCAGCACCACGTCGGCTTCCCAGTGGGCGGGATACTCGTGCCGGTCCGGCGAGGTCTGCATGGGCCCCAGAGTACGGCTAGCGCCTGACAACGGGCGCGAGGCAATCTGTGGAGGGCGTCAGTCGGGTCGAGGCCGCGATCCGACGGCACCCCGGGGCGGGTCATCAGGACCGCTCCGGACAGCTTCACGTTATGGGAAACTGGTCTAGACAACCCTGAACACCGAAGGGCAGCAACACATGGCTGAGCGCCGCGTCAACGTCGGCTGGGCCGAGGGCCTCCACGCCCGCCCCGCTTCCATCTTCGTCCGAGCCGCCACGGCCGCAGGCGTCCCGGTGACGATCGCCAAGGCAGACGGCAACCCCGTCAACGCGGCCTCCATGCTGGCCGTCCTCGGCCTGGGCGCCCAGGGCGGCGAGGAGATCGTCCTCGCCTCCGACGCCGAGGGCGCGGACGCCGCCCTGGACCGGCTGGCCAAGCTGGTCTCCGAGGGCCTGGAGGAACTGCCCGAGACCGTCTGAGTATTTCCCCGCGCCCGACCCGGCGCACCCTGAAGGGCTCGTCCGAATTCCTCGGGCGAGCCCTTCGCCTTTTCCGTGCATTTCCTGCCGGCGGGCAGCAGAAATAATCTCCCGCGAATTTCCCACTCTTTGTATACGGCTCCCGTGTTAATGCCGCAGGCTTGCCGTGTTTACGGCATGTTGCGAGTTCCTCACACGCTCGGCACGCTCCCCCGCGGAGCCGAAACGCAGCCGGTGCGCGGCCGTCGAGCGCTCGGTGTGCAGCGCCGTGACCGCCCGCGCGCGCTCGCTGTCCCCGCGCGCCACCGCGTCCACGATCGCGCCGTGCTCGGCCCAGGACTCCACGGGTCCGGCCGGTGGATCCACCGCGTACATCCAGGCGATCTTGTGCCGGAGCTGGGTGAGCATCGAGGTCAGCGCGGGGCTGCTGGAGGCCTGGGCGAGCGTCTCGTGGAACCAGCCGCCCAGCGAGCGCAGGTCGTCGCTGTTGCCCCGGCGGGCGCGCTCCTGGCCGAGCCTGACCAGGCCGCGCAGGACCTTCAGATGGGCCTCGGTGCGGCGCTGGGCGGCGCGGGCGGCACCCAGCGGCTCCAGCAGCATGCGCATCTCCAGCAGGTCGGCGGCCTCCTGCTCGGTGGGTTCGGCGACGCACGCGCCCGCGTGCCGCCGGGTGACCACGAAGCCCTCGGCCTCCAGAGTGCGCAGGGCCTCCCGGACGGGGACGCGCGAGACGCCGTAGCGGCGCGCGAGAAGTTCCTCGGTGAGCCGGCTGCCGCGCTCGTAGACACCCGCGACGATGTCGTCCCGGATGGCCGTGCACACCGAGTGCGCGGGAATACGCATGACCGACCTCCGCTTAATCCCCGTGAAACGTCGACTGGTGACGTGTGTTCCGTGACTCTATTGCAATGAGCCGGAATTTCCGACGGCGGGCAGGAATCCAGGGATATTTTTTGGACAGTCGGCCGTGGCGAACGCCGAAAGCCCCGGCTCGGGGAGCCGGGGCTTTCGGGAAGCGGAGCAGTCGCCGTCGGGCGTTTCAGACGTCCACGCCGTGCGAGCGGAGGTAGGCGACGGGGTCGATGTCGGAGCCGTACTCGGGGCTGGTGCGGGCCTCGAAGTGCAGATGCGGTCCGGTGACGTTGCC